>NZ_JALOCP010000049.1:0-52284 GCF_030511745.1 Paraburkholderia sp. SECH4 | reverse complement strand
CCCGGACCATGTCTATAGGAATCAGATAACACGACAAGTAGTCTGACGCCGGGGGGCGACAACGCGGAGCAGGAAATCACATCCATCGTTCATTAGATGGCATTCGATCACTCGTTCATTACGCGAGCAATCCCGTATGAAACCATCAACGACTTGCTCGTCGACGTCATTAAGCCAAACCCGGACGAACGCCGTCAGGCCCAGCCCAATCTTCCATGGGTCCAAGACGGCTCGGTAGTGGTGAATTACCCCGCCTTCCTCCAAACGATGCTTGCGCCTTAAGCATTGCGTCGCCGAAATTCCAACTAACCGGGCAACGGCCGTGGCACCCAATCTCCCGTTCAATTGAAGGACACGTAGGATTTCTCGGTCGAGGCTATCAAGCTTCATTTATCGCTTTTTCCTGCGCTACCTGAATGAAAATATCTTTGCGCGGGGCCAAATCTATGGACGAGAAAGCTCTTTCGTTGCCTTCGCTGCGCATACTGCGAAGATCGCGTACGACGTCAGAGCTATGAGACCGGACGCTGCACAATAAACACGGCTCCCAGCATAGTCAGCAATCAAGCTGGTGACGCTCGAGAGCGCACTAATCGCTGTGGCGAAATACTTCAGCATCTTTGCCCTCCCACGTCTTGTCAGGAAAAAACGCTCCGCCCCCTTGGAGAAGGCGGAGCCAAACGCCCAGACCCCGTCAAGAGAATGGCGCAACTTAAGACAATGAATCCGATTCGATTGAAAACGCAGAGGCTGGAACTTAATGCCGCACTATCGCCTCGCGCGAATCCAACAGCGTGATGATGCTCACGGCGCCCACTTCTCGGATCTGCAGCGGTCGAAGGTAGAGGGCCCTGTTGGTTCGGGCGATATCTTAGAGTTTTACTTCGTCAACGAGGGTCTTCTTCCCGTCTTTGTAGCTGAAGATAGAGATCGTGCCGTGCTTCAGGTCGCCCTTCGGATCGAAGGCAATCCGTCCAATCACGCCGTCGTAACTCGTCGAGGGCATCGCGGCAAGAATCTTTGCCGGATCAGTCGAATTAGCGCGCTTCATTGCGTCGATAACAACGTTTGCAGCGTCGTATGCAAACGGCGCGAAACCTTGAATCGGTTGACCGAATCGTTTTAGATACTCAGCTTGGAACGCACTGCCTCCAGGCATCTTTTCCAGCGGAAGGCTTGCTTCGGAACACACGACGCTGTCAGCTGCCGCTCCAGCAAGTTCGGGCAGCTTCTCGGTGCAAGTACCGTCACCAGAAATGATCTTTGCGGTCAGGCCGAGCTGCTTGGCTTGCTTCGCAAGGGGGCCGCCGCCGGCATCATTGCCACCATACATAATTGCGTCCGGCCTCTCCGCCTTAATCTTTGTCAAGACCGCGCGGAAGTCAACGGCTTTATCGCTCGTGCCGTCATGTGATACGACTTTCAGTCCGGCAGCCTTCGCTGCTTGCTCGAACTGATCGGCAAGGCCTTGCCCATAGGCTGTCGAGTCGTCGATGACCGCGACAGTTTTTACCTTCATAGACTTGGCCGCATATTGTCCGAGTGCTGGGCCCTGCTGGGCATCTGTGGCAACGACGCGGAAAGTCGTTTTGAAACCTTGCTGTGTGAACGCGGGGTTAGTCGCAGACGGCGAAATTTCCACGATACCTGCATCGTTGTAAATCTTCGAGGCAGGTATCGAGGTTCCCGATTGCAGATGGCCAACGATGCCAATAACCTTATCATCGACCAGTCGCTGAGCAACTTGCGTCGCGGTGCGAGGGTCGCCGGCGTCATCTTGCGAGTCGAGCTTCAGTGTGACTTTTTGCCCACCGATGACCAAACCCTTCTGATTGGCGGCTTCAATTGCGAGGCGGGCACCGTTTTCCATATCCTTCCCGAGATGGGCGATATTCCCCGTCAACGGACCAACCACGCCCAGCATTACGGTTTCGTCGGCGAACGAGGGCTGCGTTGCTGCCGTAAGGACTACCAGCCCCGCGCTTATGTGGCGCAGCGCGTGAAATTGAGGGTTCACCATGATCTCCATCCGAAATATGCTTTATATGAGTGAGACTTCCATCGATTGCCGCCTGGACGATGCGTGCGACACCATCTCGAGATGCTCGGCGTATCGGTTAGGGCCAACGTGAATCGTTTAACTTCGATACGAGCATCCGAATTTCGCTCCCCCTTTCGCTTAGCCCCTCGTTCAGGAGGGGATACGGTATAGGCGGCTGCATCGTCCGCTGCAGTTCTCAGTTGCAACAATTCTGTCACTGCCAGTAATAGCAATCTTGACCAAGGCGGACGTCTTTTATTCGAATCGGCCGCGGTATAGCGGCTTTCTGCTTATTCGACGGAACAAGTGGTGACATAGGGAGCGGCGCAACTAAATCAACGCCGTCGGCGACGTTTGAGCTTGACTTGTACTCGCGAGGCGCGCCAGTTGCGCGACGAGTGAATGGCGTCGATTTGAAACTGCCTCCGGGAACGAATTCAAACGCGCTTTTTCAGCGCAGGGCGCTCGGCACCTATTCGTCTGATTCATCCCACCTTATGGCTCTAATGCGCCAACGTCGCTCCGCGCGCCCCAGAATGGGCCGCGGAGCCCTTAGGCGGTTCGCTCACCGCTTGATCGGTAAAAACAAGAATAGGAGGCTTGCCCCCGGCGGCTTACCCTACTCAATGATGGGTGGATCGCCTACACTTGTGTAAGCATGGATTTTGCTTTCGATTTGCTCGTACTTGCGTAACTAACGTCGATGTTGTGGATACACCATGGATAATCCTAAAAGCTGGACGAGATACGCGGACTTCTACCGCGCATCGCCATATTCAGCATTCCCCCAAGAGCACAAAGATTCGCCGGGTCGGCTGCCATTCCACATGATCACGGTGGACCAGCAGGACCACGAGTTCACAGACCCAGCGGTACCCGAGGCAGTGCTCGCGCTGCCTCTGTCGGCCCAGGAGGGAAACAGCTGGGCGTGGGATTTCGGCGATGGTTGGCATCGCGACTCGGCCGAACCTGGTCGCGTCTTGGTTTTGCCTCCGGATAACTCAAGCCAGTGGGAAGTTAGGGGGCAACGGAAGCTTCTCGTGCTTACGATCCCGTCGAAAACGGTAAAGCAAATCCTTGGATCGGGTGTGCCGGACCACATTGGGGAAGCGCTTATCCCCCTTGCTGACAAGACACTTGAAGACCCACTGATCCAGCCGTTGATGCTACGCCTGTGGGAAAGCCTTGCTGGCGCACACGCAACCGACAGACTGCTGGTTGATGGTGCTTTGGTGACGTTGGTATCTCACCTCATTCAACGCGCTGGCTGCGTGCAGAAAGTACCGAAATACGTTGCGCTACCCCCATGGCGCCTGAAGCGTGTACGAGAGTATGTTGAGGCTCATCTTCATGAAGAGGTCGACATCGTGACGCTTTCGGAAGTCGCTGGACTGAGCGTACGACACTTTTCGCGCGCCTTCCGCGAAGAGTTAGGCGAGACCCCCCACAAATGGTTGATGACGAGGCGTACGGAAAAAGCGATGGAGTTGATGACAGGTGCAAACATGGGACTTGCCCAAGTAGCAGAACTGTGTGGATTCGCAGGCCAAAGTCACTTCACAAAGGTCTTCAAACAGGTGACTGGGCACACACCGAAACGCTGGTACAACGAAAGGAAGCGCGGTTAAGATCCTTTCCCGCACCAACTGTCGCCTCCCGCGTGGGCCAAGCGCCATAATGACTGAGGGCCGCCACGTCCTGACAGCATTTGTACCGGACCTCCGGAATGAGTTGATCGGAGTGGTGAGGCGCAACTCGTATGTGTCGGTTTAAATACGCTCGTGATCACCTCGCGTCCTAAGTTGACCGAGAGCGCGAAACCGGTAGCATCCGAGGCGGATTCCTACGAATTGCGCGGCAAATCGGCCCCCGACCTTTCCAGCGCGTGTCTGGCTCGGGGCTCGAACATACACGCCGGATTTCACGACATGAGGAACTTCACCCCAAATCATCGCCGTGACGATTCTGCTGTATCAATGCGGGGTGCTTGTCTTCCTTATTCACCCAGATAAGCCGCCCGCACCTTCGGATCATCCAGCATCTGCTTCGCGTCGCCGGACATTGTGACCAGACCCGAGTCCATCACGTAGCCGCGATTCGCCGCCTGCAACGCGAGACGTGCGTTCTGCTCGACCAGCACCACGGTCATGCCTTCCGCTGAGATCGACCGCACCACTTCGAAGATCTTCTCGACCATGATCGGCGACAGACCCATCGACGGCTCATCCAGCAACAACAGCTTCGGCTTGCTGATGATCGCGCGCGCCATCGCCAGCATCTGCTGTTCGCCGCCCGAGAGCGTGCCCGCGTATTGCGTCGCCCGTTCCTTCAGGCGCGGGAAGAAGCCGAACATGCGATCGACGTCTGCCTTGATGGCGTCGGTATCGTTGCGCAGATACGCGCCCATCTGCATGTTCTCGACGATCGACATGCGCGAGAAAATTCCGCGGCCTTCCGGCACCATCGCGAGACCGCGCTTGAGCAGTTCGTGCGCCGGGATGCCCTTGATCGACTCACCCATGTACTCGATGTCGCCTGCCGAGTACGGCTTCAGACCCGTGATCGCCTTCATCGTCGTGGTCTTGCCCGCGCCGTTCGCGCCGATCAGCGTGACCAGTTCACCCTGCGCAACTTCGAGATCGATACCCTTGACTGCCTGGATGCCGCCGTAATTGACCTGCAGGCCCTTGATTTTCAACATTGCCGTTGCCATTAGTGGACCCCCGCACCCAGATAAGCTTCGATCACCTTCGGATCCTTCTGCACGTCTGAAGGCAGACCCTGCGCAATCACCTTGCCATAGTCGAGCACCGTCATCTGGTTGCACAGACCCATCACCAGTTTCACGTCGTGCTCGATCAGCAGGATCGTCTTGCCGTCGCTGCGGATCTTGTCGAGCAGCTTGGTCAGCTCGACCTTTTCCGTTGCGTTCATGCCGGCAGCCGGTTCATCCAGTGCGAGCAGCTTCGGATCCGTTGCCAGTGCACGGGCGATTTCCAGACGACGCTGGTGACCGTACGACAGATTGCGCGACGTGTAGTCCGCGTACTGCGCAATGCCGACGTACTCCAGCAGTTCGATCGCGCGTTCCTTGATCTCGCGCTCTTCCTTGCGCTCGGCCGGCGTCTGGAACACCGCGCCGATCAGGCCGTGTTTCGTACGCACGTGACGGCCGACCATCACGTTTTCCAACGCGGTCATGCCGCCGAACAGACGGATGTTCTGGAACGTACGGGCAATACCCGCCTTCGCCACCTGATAGACGGCGGTCGGCGTGTATTCCGTGCCGTTGAGCTTGAACTCGCCCGAATCCGGCGTGTACAGACCCGTGATCACGTTGAAGAAGGTCGTCTTGCCGGCACCGTTCGGACCGATCAGGCCATAAATCTGGCCCGCCTTGATCTGCAGGCCGACATCGGACAGTGCCTGCAAGCCGCCGAAGCGCTTGTTGACGCCCTTAACCGACAGGCGGATCTGATCGCTGCCGACGCCGTTGTTTACGTTATCGCTCATGTGATTTCTCCCTGCGGGCCTTAGGCGCGCACCGGCTTCTTGCCAGCACGCTTCGCCAGTTTCGCAATCTTGTCTTCGTGCTTCGGCGACGGCCACAGGCCTTCCGAGCGGTACAGCATGATCACGACCATCGCGAGGCCGTACAGCAACTGACGGATCACTTCGGTATCGACGATTTCATGGCCGAAGATCATGTTCTGCAACGGACCCATCGTCGAGCGCAGGAATTCCGGGAACACGGCGAGCAGCACCGCACCGAGAATCACGCCTGGGATGTGGCCCATACCGCCCAGCACCACGCACGCCAGCACCACGACCGATTCCCAGAACGTGAACGATTCCGGCGACACGAAGCCCTGGAACGAACCGAACATCGCGCCCGACAGGCCGCCGAACGACGCGCCCATTGCGAACGCCAGCAGCTTCACGTTACGGGTGTTGATGCCCATCGCCTTGGCGGCGATTTCGTCTTCGCGAATGGCGGCCCATGCACGGCCGATACGCGAGTGCTGCAAACGCGTACAGGTCCAGATCACGAACAGCGCGCACAACACGAACAGGTAGTAATACATGTACACCGACGGGAACGAGAACCCGAGGAACGTGTGTGTCTGCGCGAGGCTGAAGCCGCCTGCCGACACCGGAGCGATGCCGGTGATCCCCTTCGGCCCGTTCGTGATGTTGACCGGACGGTCGAGGTTGTTAATGAAGATCCGCACAATCTCCCCGAAGCCCAGTGTCACGATCGCGAGGTAGTCGCCGCGCAGACGCAAGGTCGGCGCGCCGAGCAGGACGCCGAAGGTCGCGGCGAGCCCCATCGCAATCGGCACGATGATCCAGATCGGCGTATGCAGGCCGCCCGGGAACAGGTGCGCAATCCACTCGAACTGCGAGGTCAGGTGGGGCGAACTCAGCAGCGCCGCGGTGTACGCGCCGATGGCGTAGAACGCGATGTAGCCCAAGTCCAGCAGGCCGGCGAAGCCGACCACCACGTTCAGGCCCAGCGCGAGCATCACATACAGCATCGCGAAGTCGAGCACGCGGACCCAGTAGTTGCCGCCGGCGGCACCGATGATCATCGGCGCGGCGATCACGAAGATCGCGGTGATGATGCCGACGGTCAGCGTCTTCGTCAGGTTCTTTTCAGGGATGAGCGTCGTGGACGGCTCGATCGGTTGAATTGAGGTCATGTCTGTCTACTCCTTATGCTCGATCCGCAACACGTTCGCCCAGCAGGCCCGACGGACGGAACACCAGCACGACGATCAGCACGATGAATGCGAACACGTCCTGGTAGTTACTGCCGAACACACCGCCAGTAAGGTTGCCGATGTAGCCGGCGCCCAACTGTTCGATCAGGCCGAGCAGCACGCCGCCCACCATCGCCCCGCCGAGATTGCCGATCCCGCCCAGCACCGCCGCGGTAAAGGCCTTCAGACCCGGGATGAAGCCCATATAGAAGTGTGCGTTGCCGTATTCGGACGCGATCATCACGCCGGCCAGAGCGGCAAGCGCCGAGCCGATCATGAAGGTCGCCGAAATCACGAAATTCGGGTTCACGCCCATCAGGCTGGCGACGCCCGGGTTCTCAGCAATCGCACGCATCGCGCGGCCCAGCTTGGTCTTGTGAACCAGCAACAGCAGACCGCCCATCACGAGGAACGCCACGACCATGATCACGATTTCGGTCATCGAGATCACGGCGCCAGGCGTCGTATCGGTGGCCTTGATCACGTTGATCGGGTCAGTAGGCAACAGCTGCGGGAACGGCAGCGGGTTGCGCGACCAGATCATCATCGCGAGGGTTTGCAGCAGGATCGACACGCCGATCGCGGTGATCAGCGGGGCGAGACGCGGTGCTTTACGCAACGGCCGGTAGGCCACGCGCTCAATCGTATAGCCGACCAGCGAGCAGACCACTGCCGCGATGATCAACGCGATGACGAGCGTCGGCACATTGCCGAGGCCGGGGAAATGGTTCTGAAGCACGCCTACGGCTGAGAGCGCAACCATCGCGCCCACCATCAACACATCGCCGTGCGCGAAGTTGATGATGCCCAGGATGCCGTAAACCATCGTATAGCCCAGTGCGATGATGGCGTAAACGCTGCCAAGCACCAGCCCGTTGAGGACCTGCTGCAGAAAGATATCCATAAGAACTCCTCGACTCTCAGGGATGCTGAAGTACAGACCATTTATCTCAACTCAGATGTCGATAAATATATGGAAAATACGCTCAGCGTCTCCAAGATATAAAAAGACTAAGCAAACTGGAGTCGTCGACGAATCCGAGCGTGCCCAGTAGGGCGAACGGCGCGAACACTAACAAAGCTGGGTGTATCGGCCTCTGGCTAGCGTCGCGAGTTATACATTCGTTGCACGACCCGGGTTGTCGCGTGACTATCGCAACCCTTTTTTGTTGTCCAAGAAACATGCGACAAAACGACGAATCTGGTACTCCATTCAACCTATGCCTTGGCAAACTCGGCGAGCAGCGACCCCACTACGCCTCATAAAACGCTCATCGCCGG
The DNA here is from genome assembly GCF_030511745.1 of Paraburkholderia sp. SECH4. Taxonomy (NCBI): domain Bacteria; kingdom Pseudomonadati; phylum Pseudomonadota; class Betaproteobacteria; order Burkholderiales; family Burkholderiaceae; genus Paraburkholderia; species Paraburkholderia sp. SECH4. Next base: position 44,199 of record NZ_JALOCP010000049.1, on the reverse strand, counting down.
GCGTTGCGCCTCAGGCGGAAACACGCGCCACATCCCGTCATCGTGGAGAAAGAAGAAAATTGTCAGCGTGCCTGCTGGCCACATTACCTCCACGCATACAGAGTGCCTCTGATTTAAGCGTCTACGGCTAAACCTTGTCGCTCTAACCGGAGCCACCGGAGCCAACCCAAGCCATTTTTCGACCAGTAGACGCAAAGACCCATTTGTCGTAGCCATCAACCCCTCATTCCCGACTTCCAATCTCGCAGTTGGCGGCATTACCAGTTTGGCTAAGGACTACCAATCACATGCGATCGGGAGCGACAAGCCTCTGCTTGTTCCGTAGGGAGCTCTCGCGGGACGATCCCATGGCTGCCGTCACGAGAGCTTCGCATGCAAATTAACAGTGCCTGAACATTGAGGTCTATGGACTCTTGCGCTGCGGCGGCAAGTCGGTGCAGACGCCTTCGTACAACTCGGCGGCCATACCGATCGATTCGCCGAGCGTCGGGTGTGGGTGAATCGTCTTACCGATATCCGTTGCGTCCGCGCCCATTTCGACTGCGAGGCACACTTCGCTGATCAGGTCGCCCGCGTTCAAACCGACGATCCCGCCGCCGATCACGCGGTGCGTTTCTTCGTCGAACAGCAGCTTGGTGAAGCCTTCGTCACGGCCGTTGGCGATCGCGCGGCCCGAAGCGGCCCACGGGAACACCGCCTTGCCGTATTTGACGCCCTCGGCCTTTAGCTGATCTTCCGTCTTGCCGGCCCACGCCACTTCCGGATCGGTGTAGGCCACCGACGGAATCTGCAGCGCATCGAAGTACGCCTTCTCGCCGTGAGCCACTTCAGCGGCGACGTGAGCTTCGTGCACGGCTTTGTGCGCGAGCATCGGCTGACCGACGATATCGCCGATCGCGAAGATATGCGGCACGTTGGTGCGCATCTGCTTGTCGACGTCGATGAAGCCGCGATCCGTTACGGCCACGCCTGCATTGTCCGCGCCGATCTTCTTGCCATTCGGCGTACGGCCGACGGCGACCAGCACGAGGTCATAGCGTTGCGCTTCGGCCGGGGCCTTTTCGCCTTCGAACGACACGTAGATGCCGTCGTCTTTCGCTTCCGCCGCGGTGGTTTTGGTCTTCAGCATGACGTTGGCGAAACGCTTGCTGTTGTACTTCTCCCAGACCTTGACCAGATCGCGATCCGCGCCGGCCATCAGACCGTCGAGCATTTCGACCACATCGATCTGTGCGCCGAGCGTGGCATAGACCGTCGCCATTTCGAGCCCGATGATGCCGCCGCCGACCACCAGCATGCGCTGCGGAATCTGACGCAGTTCGAGCGCGCCGGTCGAATCGACCACACGCGGATCTTCCGGAATGAACGGCAGCTTCACCGCTTCCGAGCCCGCAGCGATGATGGCCTGCTTGAACTTGACGACCTTCTTGCCGCCTTCGGTCTGCACTTCCATGTGATACGGATCGACGAACGAGCCGGTACCCGTCACGACTTCGACCTTGCGCATCTTGGCCATGCCGGCGAGACCGCCGGTGAGCTTCTTGACGACGCCCGACTTGAAGTCACGCAGCTTATCGAGATCGATTTGCGGCTTGCCGAACGTGATGCCATGCGCGCCGAGCGCTTCCGCTTCGTCGATAACGAGCGCCGTGTGCAGCAGCGCCTTCGAGGGAATACAGCCGACATTCAGACAGACGCCGCCGAGCGTGGAATAGCGTTCGACGAGCACCGTCTTCATGCCGAGGTCGGCCGAGCGGAACGCAGCCGAGTAACCGCCGGGACCCGAACCGAGCACGAGCATGTCGCATTCGATATCCGCGCTGCCGGAGAAGCTACCGGCTTGCGGAGCGGGCGCTGCCACTTTGGGCGCAGCAGGTGCAGGTGCTGCTGCCGCCGGAGCGGGCGCTTTCTCAGGCGTCTTAGCTGGAGCTGCATCTGCGGACGTTTCGACTAACGCGATGACCGTACCTTGCGAGACTTTGTCGCCGGCCTTGATGCGTACTTCCTTGACGGTGCCGGCGGTATCGCTCGGCACTTCGATGGAGGCCTTATCGGACTCGAGCGTCATCAGCGCCTGCTCGTTCTCGATGACATCGCCCGGTTTGATATTGACTTCGATGACATCGACGTCCTTGAAGTCACCGATATCCGGCACTTTTACTTCGATGAAACGCATTACTGTTCCCTTCTCTTATTGATCGGTGCTGAGGCACGCAAACAGATAAACGCGGATATCTCTGAGTGACCCGCGCCTGCGCCAAAAACCTCACCAACCGAATCAAAGAATCACACGCCGGAAATCGGCAAGAATCGCACCCACATACGCGTTAAAGCGTGCCGCTTCCGCACCGTCGATAACCCGATGGTCATACGACAGCGACAACGGTAACATTAGTCGTGGCACGAATTCTCTGCCGTCCCAGACTGGCTTCATAGCACCACGCGACAGGGCAAGAATCGCCACCTCTGGTGCATTCACTATCGGGGTACAGCTGGTTCCTCCAATACCACCTAGTGAAGAAATCGAGAAGCACCCACCTTGCATCTGATCCGGTTTCAGCTTGCCATCACGCGCGAGTTTCGAAAGCTCAGCCATTTCTCTGGCGGTTTCGACAAGCCCCTTCTTGTCAGCATCGCGGATTACCGGCACGACCAGACCGTTCGGCGTGTCAGCCGCAAAACCGATGTGGCAGTACTGCTTGAACACGAGGTTGTCGCCGTCGAGGCTCGCGTTGAACGTGGGGAATTTTCTCAACGCGGACACGGCCGCTTTGATCACGAACGACAACATCGTGATCTTCACACCAGCCTTTTCGTTTTCCTTGTTCAATTGCACACGCAGCGCTTCGAGTTCCGTGATGTCCGCTTCATCGTTGTTCGTGACGTGCGGAATCATGACCCAGTTGCGATGCAGGTTCGCGCCCGAGATCTTCTTGATGCGCGACAGCGGCTTCGGATCGACCGGGCCGAACTTGGTGAAGTCGACCTTGGGCCACGGCAGCAGGTTCAGCTCACCGCCGTCGGCTGCAGCGGGCGAAACACGCGGCGCGCTCAAAGCAAGCTTGACGAAGGCAGCAACGTCTACCTGTGTAATTCGGCCTTTCGAACCCGTACCCCGAACTTGAGCCAAATCGACGCCGAGCTCACGAGCGAACTTGCGCACAGATGGCGAAGCGTGGCTTGCATGAGATCCATCTCTTTCACCAACAGGAATCGCTGGCGCTTGTGCAAGCGCTGACGGCGACGCCACAGTAGGCCCAGAACCAACTACGCCATCGGGCCAACTTTCAACTGCTTTCTGCCCCGCTACTGGAGCAGAAGCAGGAGCAGGAGACGATGCTGCCTCTCCATCATCGGTAGACACAACGACGATCACCACGCCTTCCGACACGAAATCGCCAACCTTGACCTTCAACTCCTTAACGACACCCGCGACCGAACTCGGTACATCCATCGTCGCCTTGTCGGATTCGAGCGTTACCAGCGACTGCTCTTTCTCTACACGATCGCCGACCCTCACCGCGACTTCGATCACGGGAATGTTTTTGAAATCGCCGATATCCGGAACCTTCACTTCCTCCACACCACCGCTTGCGATAGCCCTGGTGGCCAAGGCCTGTGTCGACGTGGGTATCTGCGTATAAGCAGGAACTGCTTCCAAAGCCGACTCAGCCATGACGCCTTCAGCGGTTTCTAGCACAACAATCAACGCGCCCTCAGACACATTGTCACCAACTTTGACGGCTACTTCCTTGACGATGCCTGACGCCGAGCTTGGCACGTCCATCGTCGCTTTGTCCGATTCGAGCGTCACAAGCGATTGCTCTCTTTCAACGATGTCACCCGTCTTTACCAGCACCTCGATCACAGGAATATCTTTGTAGTCGCCAATATCCGGCACTTTTACTTCAATCGCATGGCTCATCTATCGTCTCTCCAGTCCCGCGATCATCTTCCGACGGAAGACTGCCCACGGTCTCGCGCAGCGCGAACATTAAGCAGCCGTCCGTTACCCGTAGTCCGGACCGACTGATTCCAGTTGTGTATCGTGGATTAAGTTGTGTCGTGGATTCGCGACGGCTACCCTCTCTGGGCAACGCCTAATCCCGAAAGTCAGAGTCGTGCGGATCACCTAGCAGCATATCGTTCAAACCTCGGCCAGATCGGACCATCGGCCATACGTTCTCATTGGGATCTACTGCGAAATCCAGGAAGACAGTTCGATCCTTCAATCCGATCGCTTCTCTCAGCGCTGGCTCGACCTCTTCCGGTTTTTCGATTCTCATCCCGACATGACCGTATGCCTTTGCGAGTGCAACAAAGTCGGGTAATGCTTCGAGATAAGATTGCGAATATCGCTGGCCATACTCGACGTGCTGAAGCTGCCTCACCATTCCAAGATAGCCATTGTTCAGAGAGATGACCTTCACTGCCAGATCGTACTGGCGGCAGGTGGAAAGCTCCTGGATGCACATTTGAATTGAACCGTCACCTGTGATTGTGAACACATCAGACTCAGGGAATGCGGCTTTAACGCCCATAGCGTAGGGCAACCCCACCCCCATGGTTCCAAGGCCGCCTGAATTGATCCATTGCCGAGGACGTGAGAACGGATAATGTTGCGCCGTCCACATCTGATGCTGGCCAACGTCGGAGCAGACAAACGAATCATCACCCGCCAATTCAGACAGTTTCTCAATAACAAACTGAGGCTTGATGGTTGTCCCGGTTGACGAATATTCGAGACAACGCTTTTGTCGCCAACGGTTGATAGACTCCCACCAATTCACACGATCCGAATCATGAACTTTCGCCGTCTTCAGCGCTTCGTTCAGCTTTTTCAGAACGAGCCGAGCGTCGCCGACAATCGGAATGTCCGCCGACACCCGTTTTCCGATACTGGCAGGGTCGATGTCGATATGAATCACCTTTCTTCCGCTAGAGAGGAAATCCGCGACATTGCCCACTACCCGATCGTCGAAGCGGGCCCCCACCGCAATCAATACATCACACTCCTGCATTGCGCGATTGGCCTCGTATGTGCCGTGCATGCCAAGCATACCGACAAAGTTCGGAGAGTGAGCGGGATATGCGCCGAGCGCCATCAGGGTCGTCGTAACTGGTGCTTTCAGCAACGAGACAAGTTCAATCAACTCGCGGTGTGCCTCCGAGATGACAACGCCACCACCCGCATACACATAGGGCCGTTTTGCGGCAGCCAGCATCGCCGCAGCATTCCTGATCTGGTTGAAGCTGCCGTCCGTCACCGGACGGTACGACCGTATTTTTACCGACGCCGGATAAGAAAAGGCCGCACGATCCAAGGCTACGTCTTTTGGCACATCAATCAGGACTGGACCGGGCCGGCCAGTTCTGGCAATGTGAAACGCTTTCTTGAGAATCGTCGGTAGATCGCCTACGTCGAGAACCAAGAAACTGTGCTTTACTACCGGTCGGGTTATACCGATCGCGTCGCATTCCTGGAATGCGTCCTGCCCAATCATCGCTCGTGGAACGTTTCCGGAGATCACGACCATCGAGACGGAATCGAAATAGGCGGTCGCAATGCCGGTTACCGCATTGGTAATGCCGGGTCCGGACGTGACCAACGCTACACCGACTGAACCCGTAGCTCGAGCGTAACCGTCTGCTGCGTGAACGGCCCCTTGTTCATGTCGGACAAGATAGTGGATGACGGCGGATTGCTGTTCCAAGGCGTCGTAGATGGGAAGAACTGCGCCGCCCGGGTATCCCCAGATTTTGGTAACACCCTCAATCTCGAGCGCACGGATGATCATCTCCGCGCCGCTTATGACCTCATGCAGAACTTTCTTGGGCGAGCGAAACTCTGCAACGGGCATATTCATTTTTGTCTCCTGCTGAAAATCACAAGCAAATTCGGCCAACGGTCGTAACTTCGTCTTCGATATGCGACAGAATGTGCGCGCGTACTCCACACGGAAGGACGGCGAACCAAGCCTGATGCATGAGACCTTTTTGGGGGAAAACGTGAACTACGCAACTTAAATAGGCGTAAGAATGGCAACGGCAAACTGCCTGATCATCCTCGAACCAGCCTTTCTGCAATCTCCGACTGCAGCCTGAAAAACATGGGCCTTGCGGGACGTCCATCATGTGAACACCCCGCAATCCCTCACTAGATAGCCCAGTGCGTTATCGACTCCAGGGCGCCGCCTCGTCAGCTACGATGCCATAGCGCCCGATAGCTTGTGCCACGGTGGCTTGTGGCACCTCGCCGTCAAGCGCAAGAGCATGTAAAGCACTCACAACGATGCTGAAGCGATCGACCTCAAAGAAGCTTCGCAAAGCGGCACGTGTGTCGCTTCGACCGAAGCCGTCAGTACCGAGGGCAACGAATCGGCCACTGACGTACGAGGAGATCAACTGTGGACATGCACGGACATAGTCACTCGCCGCGACGATCGGCGCAGCACCCTTCAGGCAGCCCTCAACGTGACTAGTCCGTCGCTCCTCCAGCGGATGGAGACGATTCCGACGCTCGACTTCTCTAGCTTCGCGTGCCAGTTCGCTGAAACTCGTCACGCTCCAAATTTCGGCTACGATACCCCAGTCTTTCAGGAGAAGCTCAGATGCTTCGATCACTTCTCTAAGGATGGGACCGGAGCCAAGCAAACGCACTCTGGCGACTTCTCCCCCCTCTGACGTTTTAGAGAAGCGATACATGCCCTTGATTACATCCCCGGCAACATCGGCGGGCAGTGACGGATTGGCGTAATTCTCATTCGCAAGGGTCACGTAGTAGAACACGTCCTGTTGCTGCTCCATCATCTCCCGTGCACCATGGTCTAGGATGATCGCAAGCTCCCCTGCAAACGCCGGATCGTATGCACGGCAATTGGGAATGGTGGCGGCAACAATATGACTACTGCCATCCTGGTGTTGCAGGCCCTCTCCGCCGAGAGTGGTTCGACCGGCTGTCGCACCCAGCAGGAAGCCTCGTGCCCGCTGGTCCGCTGCTGCCCATATCAGGTCGCCAACCCGCTGGAACCCAAACATCGAATAGTAGATATAGAAAGGAAGCATAGCTTCCCCGTGGACGCTGTAAGAAGTCGCGGCAGCAACCCACGAAGAAAGTGCGCCCGCCTCCGTGATCCCTTCTTCAAGCAGTTGCCCGTTCTTGCTCTCTCGATAATAGAGAAGAGAGCTAGCATCCTCAGGTTCATACAATTGGCCATGAGGGGAATAGATGCCAATCTGGCGAAACAGGCTCGCCATTCCGAACGTTCGGGCTTCGTCGGCCACAATCGGCACAATCCGCTTGCCGAGTTCTGAGTCCTTCAGCCAACTAGTGAAGAGGCGGACCGCAGCCGTAGTGGTCGACATCTCCTTACCGTCAGACTGCAACGCGAATCGCCCATGCTCCGCCAACGCCGGAATCGAGACCGGGGTGCATTTTCTACTCCGAACCGGCAAGAAGCCGCCAAGAGCCTCTCTGCGCTCCCTCAAGTAATGCAGTTCTTCGCTCCCTTCAGCCGGCTTGTAGAAGCGCATCTCATCAACATCGTTATCCGACAGCGGAAGTGCAAAGCGATCACGAAAGGCGCGAAGTGCCTCGACATCGAGTTTCTTTTGCTGATGCGATGTCATCCGGGACTCGCCGGCGCCACCCATACCATAGCCTTTCTTCGTTTTTGCGAGGATAACCGTCGGTTGCCCCTTGTGATCCTGCGCAGCCTTGAAAGCGGCGTAAAGCTTACGGAAATCATGACCACCTCTTTTCAGCTTATCGATTTCACTGTCGCTCAGGTGCGAGACGAGCTTTCGTACCTCGGGATCAGAATCGAAGAAATGCGTAAGGTTGTAGGCGCCACTATTAGCTCCAAGCGTCTGATACTGACCATCAACCGTTTCGGCGAAACGACGCAGAAGGACCCCGTCCATATCTCTGGAAAAGAGTTCATCCCACTCGGAGCCCCAGATGACTTTAACGACGTTCCAACCGGCGCCGATGAACAGCGCTTCCAGCTCCTGGATAATTTGGCCGTTACCGCGAACTGGACCGTCCAAACGCTGCAAATTACAGTTAATGATGAACGTGACGTTGTCGAGCCGCTCCCGTGCCGCAAGCGTCAGAGCCCCAATCGACTCAGGCTCATCCATCTCACCATCACCGAACACCCCCCAAACATGGCGACCGTCGGTCTGCTTGATGCCGCGATGCTCGAGGTAGCGCATGAAGCGCGCGTGGTAGATGGAACTGATAGGCCCAATGCCCATCGAACCGGTAGGGAACTGCCAGAAATCCGGCATCAACCAAGGGTGCGGGTAGGACGACAAGCCGCCTCCGGCAACCTCTTGCCGGTAGCGAGACAGATGTTCTTCCGTGAGACGCCCTTCCAGAAATGCGCGCGCGTACACGCCAGGAGCGGAATGCGGCTGATAGAAGACCAGATCTGCCGAAGACTGCCTTTCAGCTTTAAAGAAGTGGTTGAACCCCACTTCGAAAATTTCCGCAGCGGAGGCATAACTGGCGATATGCCCGCCAAGTTCGCCATATGCCCTGTTCGCGCGAACAACCATCGCCAAAGCGTTCCAACGGATGATCGAGGTTATCCGCTCTTCAACGCTCAGCTTCCCGGGATATTGAGGCTGCGCGGCAAGCCCTATCGTATTGCAATAAGGCGTCACCCGCGCGGGCCGGTTGCCAAGGCCTAAGCGGGCCGCCTTTCCCTCAAGCTGCTGGAGAATGTATGCGCCGCGCTCAGGCCCGGCTGCCTTCACTACAGCCTCGAGTGCGTCAAGCCATTCTCGAGTCTCGTCAGGGTCTTGGTCGCCGTGGACGGCGGCTTGAGCTGCAAGCCGCAAAAAGGTGGTTTCGATGTGGTTCATATAGTCTCACAACCCGAAAATCGCCGACGCGGCTAGCATGATTTAACCGGTCCGCTTTACATGAAATCGCTCTGTCAATTGATGGCCACAGACCTGCAACCGCGAACAATGGCCTGACGGCATGGACTATCAACGAACCACCCCGTTTCAATCCGATAGGACAAAAAGTCAGTCGACGTAAACGGTTGGGTCCCGCCAGCAAAATGAAAGGTCAGCAGCGTTTAGAGTGCATCCTTCAATAGACGGCCTAGCGTCACAATGCCTTTGATGATTCCGGCGTCGGATTGTGTCGAGTAACTAACTCGCGCATGATTCTCGCGCTGATTCACTGGAAAAAAAGGAGCCCCCGGGACATACGCAACTTTCCCTTCGGGAACCGCCTTCTGCCGCATGAATGCACCCGCATCGAAACCTTCCGGGAAGGTCAGCCAGGTGAACATGCCACCGCTCGGCTCGGTGAATCGAATCGACGCGGGGAATTCGCGACGAATCGTCTGAAGCATCAGGTCCTTCTTGGCACGATAAGCCGTACGAATGGACGCGATGTGGGCATCAACATCGTAAGTGTCCAGATACAGCGAAACGGCCGCCATGTTTAGGGTGCTGCACTGCGTGTCCGCGGCGAGCTTCAGCAAACCGAGTTGCTGGATCAGCTCGCTTGACGCGACAGCCCAACCCAAGCGTAGGCCGGGCGCCAAGATCTTGGAGAAGCTGCCCAAGAAAATGACTCTGCCTTCCGTATCCATCGACTTAAGGGGAGGGACAGCCTCTCCTGAGAATCTGAGCTCGCGGTACGGCGAATCCTCAAGCACAATGAGATCGTACTTGTTGGCGAGTTCGATCAAGCGTTTCCGTCGCTCCAAGCTCATGGTGACGCCGCTTGGATTCTGAAAATCTGGAACGGTGTAAAGAAGCTTTGCCTGAGGATTCTGCTCAAGCACACGCTCAAGCTCATCCATCTTCATACCGTCGTCGTCCATCTCAACGCCGATATAACTTGGCTCATACGGATTGAATGCGATCAGCGCGCCGAGAAAAGTCGGGCTTTCAGTAATGATGATATCGCCTCGGTCCACGACCATCTTCGAGACTAGATCAAGACCCTGCTGACCACCCTGAAGTACGAGCACATCGTCAGCACCGCAATCGATGCCATCGAGATTCATGCGCCGCGCGATTTGCTCACGCAGACGAGGCGTACCGTTCGAAACGGTATATTGCAGCGAATCCCTGCCCGTCTCGGTGATGGCTCGATGGTACACGTCGTTCAGTTGCTCAAGCGGAAAGAGCGACGCGTCAGGATAGCCGCCGCCGAACGAAATAATCTCCGGATCTGCGCCCAAACTCAGCAGCTCTCGAATGGCCGACGGCTTAACGTATTTCATTCGGCTTGCCAGACTTTTGCTCATAATTATTCTTCCCAATTTCTCTGTCGATAGGGCTTACGTAACGCCAACTCGATATCAAACAATCCCCGGATACGAAGCCCTGTCGAACAACGCGTCAGCCGAAGCTGATTAGGTGGCCGCCTGTTCCGACGCACGTCGAACCATGTCAAGCGCCACATCAATGATCATGTCCTCTTGGCCGCCAATCAATCGGCGCTTTCCAATTTCAACAAGGACTACGCGGGGATCAAGGTTAAATCGCTCGGCAGCTTTCTCCGCATGACGCAGAAAGCTGGAGTAAACTCCCGCATAACCCAACGTCAGCGTCTCGCGATCCACTCGGACCGGACGGTCCTGGATGGGTCTGACCAAGTCGTCTGCCGCATCCTGTAGCTTGAAGAGATCGCAGTTGTGTTCCCATTCGTTTCGATTGGCAACTGCGATAAATGCCTCAATTGGGCAATTACCTGCACCTGCGCCCATACCTGCCAAAGAGGCGTCGATCCGCGTCGCACCGTTCTCAACTGCCAGCACCGAATTCGCAACTGACAAAGACATGTTTTCGTGCGCGTGAATGCCTCGCTCCGTTCCCGGCAGGAGCGTCGACGCCAATGCCCTAAAGCGCGCTTCTGTGGCCTTCATCGTCAGGCCACCCGCCGAATCCGCGACATAGACACATTCCGCCCCGTAGCTTTCCATTTTCTTCGCCTGAACAGCGAGGTTCTCAGGCGACGTTGCCGAGGACATCATGAGAAATCCCGACACGTGCATCCCAAGATCCCTCGCTGCCGCGATATGTTGCGCCGAGACGTCTGCCTCGGTGCAGTGCGTCGCGATTCGGATCATCTGAACACCGTGGGCGTGCGCCCGCTTGATGTCGTCGATCGTCCCGATCCCCGGCAACAGCACGGTCATCAGCTTGGCGCGCTTACAGACCTTTGCGGCTGCCTCGATGTACGCCACATCGGTATGTTTGCTAAATCCGTACGCGATACTCGATCCGTTCAAGCCGTCGCCGTGCCCCACTTCGATCGCGTCAACACCGGCTTCATCCAAGGCTGCAGCGATGTCACGGACGTGCCCGAGGTCATACTGATGTCGAATGGCATGCGATCCGTCGCGGAGAGTCACATCGGTGATAAAGAGTTTGGTCATGTCAGGCCTCATTTCGTCAGGTTGTGGCTTTCAGCCAGGCGCTCTGCTGTACGCAAGGCTGCTGACGTCATAATGTCGAGGTTGCCAGCGTATGCTGGGAGATAGTGCGCCGCGCCTTCCACTTCGACGAACACCGAAACCTTCAACCCCACGAACGGCTCGGCGGTTTCTGGTATAACGAGTTGGTGTTCCCGAGTGATTCGTTCGACCTGCACGTCCTGCTTTAGTCGGTAGCCCGGTACATACTCTTGGACTGACTGAACCATTTTTTCGACGGACGCCTTGATCTCTTCTTCCGGCGCGTCATCACAGAGACAAAGCACCGTATCCCGCATCATCAGCGGGGGCTCCGCCGGATTTAAAACGATAACGGCCTTGCCGCGCGCAGCCCCTCCTACCGTCACGAGCGCATGCGCCGTCGTCTCCGTAAACTCATCGATGTTTGCTCGCGTTCCGGGCCCTGCCGATTTCGATGCGATGGAAGCGATGATCTCTGCATAGTTGACCTTCGCTACACGGCTAACCGCAGCAACGATTGGAACGGTAGCCTGGCCACCACAGGTCACCATGTTCAGGTTCGGCGAGTCTAGATGACTATCGAGGTTCACCGGCGGGATAACAAAGGGTCCAATCGCGGCCGGTGTCAAATCGATAACACGCTTCCCATGAGCTCGAAGCACTTCATCATGCTTCTTGTGTGCGCTCGCAGACGTAGCATCGAAAACAATCGCAATCTCATTGAAATGCTGCCAACGGAGAAGTCCGTCGATGCCTTCGTGCGTAGTCCAAACGTCGAGACGCTTCGCACGTGCAAGGCCGTCCGATTCGGCATCAACGCCAACCATCGCGACTATTTCAAGGTTTTTTGAGTTACGAAGAACCTTGATCATCAGATCAGTGCCAATGTTTCCCGATCCAATAATAGCTACTTTTACTTTCGACATTTTTGCTCTCTAAGATGAATGCCGCATAAAACCGTTCACGGATTTCGACCTAAAAGCAGGCCGCTGTGCATGACCAATTGCTCACCGAGACACAGAAGGAACGAGCGCGGTTAGCCGCCATGCTGGCGCCAAATGCCCGCCTCCCTCATTTTTATATCGCCTCGCTGTGAAAATGCGTTGACGTTGTAGATGTAGACATTCTGTCACCGACTCCTTGCGCTTTCTTGATCGATTCGGCCGCTTTTTGCTTATAAATGCCATAGTGACGGAAGCCGATTTTTATCACCGCGCTCGGGACACGGCGACGATATCATGGCCCGCAAAGCGGTCCTGGAGCCTTGCCGAACCAGCAACACCCGCGTTGTCAGATTTCCCGGAATGCCCCTCCAGTTGGGTCCCGTCCAATAGTCCTTCCAGACGCAAACGCGTCGACTGAAACCGTAGACCAGATATTGATCACCGGTGTCACACGTGCAAGTTGGCGTAGATAAGATTCATCCTGCTCCCAGCAATGAGAAGCATGACTAACTTAGAATCCGCAAAAAACACAGATGTTCACTGTCCTGCATCGCTCAACGAGCAGAGAATGACGCGTTTTGTCATATTTATTCTAAATACGATTCTATCGTTTATTTATTTTTAAGTAGCGTAACTTTCCATTTATCATTCAACAAGACTAGCCGCCGGACGAACGGCACACGTAACGACAGGAACACGCGCGATCGCAGCTTGATCAGCTCCACGACCGGCTCACCGTCACACTGGAGACGCTCTCGCGCAAATCCGACACAAGCCTGGCAATCCTTCGACACGCTGAGCCGCTGAGAGGCGTCCAAACGGTATTGTGATGACCACCGGCCGGAAATCGACAAGCCGCCGGTCGGGCGTGCGCTGCACGGTGTCGCGATCGGCAGGCGCAACTGCCTGTTCGCCAATGCTGACTCGGGTGGCAAGAGAACGGCGGCGATCTACAGCGTGATCGGCACCGCCCTATGTCGCATCCGGCATAGTGCCGTTCATGCCGAATCCCGTGCTATGCCGAACGGCTGATGCTGATGGCGATTTGGGCACCGCAAAAGCGACCTCGCTGCCGATCATACATCGGTCGCGCTCGGCATAGTCGGACTCTTCACAACGCGGTTAGGAACTCAAGTAGTTTATCGCCTGCACGGTATCGACCCAATGGTTTACCGTTCGAAGACTTGACTTTAGCCAGCGCGGCTTCCTTGAGGGCTAAATGAGCGTGCAAATAGACCTGAGTGGTTTCGACCGATTCGTGTCCTAACCACAATGCAATGACGGAGCAGTCGACGCCGGCATGAAGTAGTTCCATTGCAGCGCTGTGCCTGAGGACGTGTGGCGTGATTCGCTTACGTGTCAAGGACGAGCAGCAGGCACTCGCGGTGGATACATACTTGCCCAGAAGATGTTGCACTGAGTCAGAGCTGAGCCGACCACCACTTATATTAGGGAATAACGCGTGCGCGCCGTTGCGCGGGGGCTCTTGCAGCCAGGCTTTGAGCGTGGCGATGGTATGCGTTGTCAATGGCGTGCATCGTTCTTTGCGCCCCTTGCCAAGGCAGCGAACGTGTGCGCCGCAACCCAATTGCACCGAATCACGATCGAGCCCTGTCAATTCGGAGAGTCTCAACCCCGTCTGAATCGCGAGCAATAGCAGAGCATAGTCCCGACGTCCAAGCCACGTTGTTCTATCAGGAGCAACAAGAAGCGCTTCGATCTCGGTGCGTGTCAGAAACTGAACGAGTTGCTTATCGTATCGCTTGGTAGGTATCGCGAGCACGCGCTGGATTTGGGCGGCGTATGCAGGCTCCTCGAATGCGGTGAAGCGGAAGAAGGACCGAATCGCGGTTAGACGAAGGTTGCGTGTCCGTACGCTGACTGATCGCTGCGTCTCCAGATCCTCGAGAAACGCGGCAATCAGCGGCGCGTCAAGATCGCACAGGTCGAGACTGGATGGGGGCTTACGCAGGCAGACTTGTGCGAACTTGAACAATAGACGAAACGTGTCTCGATACGATGCGATAGTGTGTGGGCTGACGTGGCGTTGCCGCATCAATCGCTCTGTGAAGAAGCGTTCGATCAACGCAGGCAAGATGTGGGTTGGTCTCATGATGGGGCTCCCCAGCGCACGTCGAGCCTTCGCGCGGCGAGCCCCATCAATTCGGGACACGCCGACAGATACCAGTACGTGTCGCGCACACAGGTGTGCCCCAGATACGTGGACAGCACGGGTAACCATGATTCGACGCTTTGACCCGATCGATACCAGGTGAGCAGCGTCTGAACTGCGAAGCGATGCCGGAAGTCATGCAGACGAGGACCGGAATGGGCATCGGGGCTTCGAAGCCCCGTTCGCCGTGAAAGCTTCAAAAATACCGGATGAACGTATTGGTGCAACAGTTTGCCACCTTGCTCAGCGATGAAAAAGTATGGACTGTGCGGCGGCCAGATGTGCGCGTCTCGTCGTTGCGCATAGTGCGCCAATACGGCTCTGGTTGTGTGGTGGACCGGGACAAGGCGTGACTTACCGAACTTGGTGTCGCGGATCGTGATAACGCCGTCTTCCAGATCAACGTCTTCTCGTCGCAGGTTAAGTACTTCACCGATCCTCAGTCCAGTCACGGCCAGCAGTCCGAACAGACAGTGATACGTCCACCGACGCAAGCCATCTGCCGGAGGAAGTTCTAACGCAGCCGTCAACAACTTCTGTATCTCTACGTCGGTGTAGAGATAGGGTCTCGGGCGTGAGGGACCAACAAGAATGCCCAACGGTGGCACTTCCGTCCTGATTTCCGCAATGCGCCGATAGCGTGCAAATCCGCGCACGTCCGTTAAACGTAACGCCCAGGACGCGCGCCCGTCTATAGGCAGCATTGCCCACTCAAGAGCGAGCTTGTGCGTGATAATGGTAGCGGCGCGGCCATCCATAAAGCGGACAAAGCTCGTTAGCCGCCTCTCCTGGTTCTCAAACTTGAACCCAAAACTACGACGCATGAGCACGTACTGCCGAAGCGCTTGCGAGAGAGTGTTCATCGCACACCTCCCGGCCATGGCAGGCCAAGCGTGCGCAGCGAGGCGATATCGACCTTCGCATAGATTCGGGTCGTGTCATGATCCTGATGACGGAGAACTTGACCGATCTGTGTCAATGACGCACCGGCTCGGAGCAACTGAGTCGCGAGGCTATGCCGGAAGAGATGTGCGCCCTTGTGCGAAACATTATCGATTCCCGCGCGTGTGAGCGCCATCGTGGCGATCATGGAAACCGCCGCCGACGATGCAAACCCTATGTGCGGAGCCAGGTGCCGGAGAAACACGCGTCGGCTCCCGGATTGCGGCCGCCCGTGCTTTAGGTAGTCCACCATTGCGGCGCCAACCTCCGCCGGCAACGGTAGCTCAGCTCGTCGCCTTCCCTTGCCGTGAACGGCGAGTTGGCCAATACGCCAGTCAATATCATCGAGCGTCAGCAACGCAATCTCATTTGCTCGCAGTCCAAGGCGAGCAAGCAACAACAAGATCGCGTAGTCTCTGCGTCCGACGGGAGTATGCCGGTCACAGCCGTTGAGCACGGTTTGAACCTGGTCGGGCAGCAGATAGGTAGGAAGCGATGTGAGCTGCCACGCTCTCACACCTGGTACGCAGCTCGCAAGATCGGCGGCAATGTAACCTCGGTATTGCAGAAATCGCATGAACGCGCGAATGGCCGAGCACATATGTTTCGCGGATTGCGGACTGTGGTCTCTTGCATGACGTTCGATGAATGTCATGACGTCCGAACCAGTCAGGCTGGTGATTTGCGGATAGCCAGACAGGCAATGCTCCCGCAGAAACTGCCGAGCGAAAGGGACATGGCGAACGGCAGACACGCGCGCCAATCCGCGCTCCTGGATCAGATATCGGTCAAAATCCTGCACAACCTGTTCGAGCTCGTCCAGTGCGAAAGGTGGCTTGGCAGGAATTGCATCGATCTCTCGAAGCAGACCGAGCAGTCTGATCAATGCAGGACGATCACTGAGAAATGGACATCGATATCGGCGACGGAACTCCTGATACTCTTCTATCGATTGCTCGTTGATGTCGTCAAGCTCAAGCCGTTTGCGTGCGAGCCAGTGACTGAAGTCGCAAGCCACGCGAAGATTGCGCCATGCTCCTTGTCGACAATGTCCCTCTCGCAGCAGCCGCGCTGCGAACAGATCGATATGAACTCCCAACGGCCCTTCGTGAAGCCGTTTAAGCATCTTGGGACTGTCGTAATACGCTTCGATGGTCATGTCTACTCCTTCCCGCCAAAATGACAGGAGAGAGCCTCAGACTATGCCGAATGCGCAAACCGCATCGCATGACCAGGAGTGAATGATACGAACTGCTTCGGCATAGCGCGGGATTCGGCATGAACGTCGAAGCTCAACGACGTCGATCCCAAGCCGTATGTGCGCTTGATGCTCGCGCGTATCGCTGACCATGCGATCAAGCGCGCCGAGGAGCTTATGCCGCAGGTCGTCGCTGATCAGCTGCGCATACCCGCCTGAAGATACGGCGACACGCTTACTGGATAGGCTTGTCAGGGATCCACGATGACGATTGCGTAAGATTCAGTTCGAATTTGTTGAATTTCAAATCTGTCACCCATCTACGGCATTTTCTTGATTCTTTCGGCCTTCTTTTTACCCATCGGGTCAATTTTCCCCATTGAATACCACTCAACCCTATCGCTTTAAATACAATCAGGATGTACCTTGCTTGAACTTCATTGACCCTGATCGACTCAACTGGATATGTCATGAAACTCCCTGGAAACTCCTTCAAACACCGCCTGTCCGAAGCGGCGCCACAGTTCGGTCTTTGGGCTGCCCTAGCCGACGGGTACGTTACAGAGTTACTGGCAACCGCAGGCTTTGACTGGATTGTGATCGACAACGAACACGCACCTAACGATGTCCGAAGCTCGCTCTCGCAACTTCAGGTACTGGGTGGGTATCCCTGTCAACCCATTGTCCGACCTGTAAAGAACGACGTCGCAGTAATCAAGCAGTATCTCGATATTGGTGCACAAACCTTGATCATCCCGATGATCGATACCGAGGCGGATGCTGAACTCGCGGTGGCTGCCACCCGTTATCCGCCAGGCGGCGTCCGGGGCGTGGGAAGCGCACTCGGGCGAGCTTCACGCTGGAATAAGGTCGACGGCTATTTTGAGAACGCAAGTAAAGAGCTTTGTCTCATTGTCCAAGTAGAATCGACGATCGGGATGGACAATCTGGAGGCGATCGCGAACGTCGACGGCGTCGATGGGGTGTTCTTTGGTCCTGCCGACTTGAGCGCATCCATGGGGTTCGAGGGTGATCCCAGTCATCCCGTTGTGCGACAAGCAGTGTGTGCCGGCATCAAGCAGGTCCGAGCGATTGGGAAGTCAGCGGGCGTTCTGGCTACATACCGCGCGTACGCAGACGAATATCTTGCCGCAGGAGCCA
Source organism: Paraburkholderia sp. SECH4 (assembly GCF_030511745.1). NCBI lineage: Bacteria > Pseudomonadati > Pseudomonadota > Betaproteobacteria > Burkholderiales > Burkholderiaceae > Paraburkholderia > Paraburkholderia sp. SECH4. The sequence goes on along the minus strand of NZ_JALOCP010000049.1, from coordinate 26,349 downwards.
ATTTGATTGCGATCGCGACGGACACTGGGCTTCTAAGCCGTGCGGCCAGTGACGTGGTTAGCTCGTTTAAGGCCCCCTCAGTCACAGCGTCTGAAAGGTCACAGGCAGGTTACTAGGTGTACACGAGCACTTGACTCGACAGACAGTGTCTGTTCATTTCGTCATTCCCGACTTGGTAGCTGTCGTTTCGGGACAATAAACTCTGCCATCACCTCGCCCGGGTACCTGTTTGTGCTTGTTAATCTTCGCGGCTCTGCTCCGGCCGAGCAGAGCTCACTTTTATCTGAATATGCCGCAACCACCTACGGCGTTGCGGAGGCCTTCAGGGTTTAAATCGCCCCGTTCCGTAGCTTTTCCTAGCATTGGGTCAAACTACAGTGACTCTCTCTCCATGTGCTCCGACGTTGGGAGAGAGCATTGAGTGAGCGACGCTTCATCGATATACATTGCACGACGAGAGGACAAGAGAACAGCTAAGCTTGTGCGTGCGAGAGGGGCAGACAGAGTTGCCTCGGATCCCCAGATCGTAGAGCCGACGCCTTAACGCACGATGTCTAGCGGACCACCATCCGAAAAAAGGTGTGCTGCGGCGCCAGCCTGGGGCAATACTGCGGTCAAGGCCTGGCGGTCGGAACGTGTTTTTCCGCTGAACGTGCGCCCGCCGTCGTTACTCTTAAGGACCGCACCATCAACACCAACTGCAATCACCGAACCGTCAGATTGCTCTCCGAATGCCGTAATGGAGCTTGCAAGATCGGTCTTGGCTGGCGACCATGTATTTCCGTTATCTTCGCTTCTTAGCACACTGCCACGCAATCCACCTACTAGAAGCGTTCCGTCACGTAGTCCAATACCTGTCCACAGCGACCCGCTATAGCCACTTTTGACGTAGTCCCAAGTGGCGCCAGCGTCGGCGGAGCGAAGCACAAGCCCCTGCTCCGAAGTCATAAACAGAGCTCCGTTTCGGCTAGTGAAAATGGAATACAGATTCTTGTCCGCTTTCTTCGCGCCTGGTGGCACCGGTACCGCCAGTGGGATCCAATGCCGCCCCCCATCCATAGTATGCAACATGAGCGACCAGAGGCCCACGGCCCAGCCCTCATTCTCATTGCGGAAATATACGGAGAAGAGCGGCTGGTCAACGCCCAGGTCACTACGTTCAAGTTTCCAGGTCTCCCCCCCGTCCCCTGTCGCGATGACAACGCCGCCATGGCCGACCGCCCATCCCTTGTGAGAATCGACGAAATAGGTTGCGGTAAGCGCAAGGTTCGTAGGAACAGCGCGCGCCTGCCGGTATGACTTGCCGTCATCGTCCGAAAGAAGCACTACGCCGTGGTCTCCCACCGTCACAATACGAGTGCCGGCCCGCGCCGCCCCGAGCACGGGAACGTTGGTCGCCGCAGCAACTTGCTCGGCTTGGTGCAGCGAAACAGGCGGAACGGTTGACTGAGCGAAGGCAGTCGAGTTTAAACATAATGCGGTGAACAAGCTGACTATTGTTAAGCCAGTGAATCGCGACAGAGTGTCCATGTGCAATACTCCAATCCATTCAATCAAGGTGGTTCTCAATGACCGAGAACGCCCGGGGCCCGCACAGGTCGTCGGCGAGGGAAGATGATGTCAAGAACAACCGCCAGTGCCGGCAAGGCGGTCATTGCCATGATCAAATTCACCAAAAACATGAAAGAAAGTAATTTGCCCATGTCAGCCTGAAACTTGAGTTCCGAAAACGACCACGTCGCCACACCGATGGCTAAGGTGATTGCCGTGAAGATAGTAGCCATCCCCACCTCCATCATCGAATGTTCCAGCGCCTTAACTATCGGTTCGCCGCCTGCCAGGTGGAGTTGTAGACGGTTGTATATGTAAAAGGCGTAGTCAACACCAATGCCAACCGCCAAGACCATGACTGGAAGCGTCGCAACCGTCAATCCGATCTGGAATTCCTTCATAAACCAGTATCCGATGAACGTGCCGACCGTAAGGGGCAAGCAGCAGGCGACGACAGCACGCAAATCCCTATAAACCAAGAACACGAGCGCAACTATTGCTCCGTATACGTACAGCATCATTGGCAGTTCCGTCTTCTCCAACTCTTCGTTCGTAGCAGCCAGGAGTCCTGCATTTCCCGCCGCAAGGCGAATATGCACGTCCTTCAGCGCATGGCTTGCCTGAAACGAATTTGCAGCCGAAATAACGCGATTAATCGTCGTCGCCTTGTGGTCGGATAGGTAAAGGTGCAGTGCCGTCATACTGCAGTCCTTCGTCATGTACCCCCGAACACGGTTGATTTCGGCGCTAAGTGAGGAGTAGTTCCCTGCGTCCAAGGGAACAACGTTCATCTTTGGATATCCCTCGTTATAGCCCTCGTTATACGTTCGTAACATGGATGCATAGGAGCCGATCGAGATCACCCCAGGGACGCTCTGCATGTGATAGGCGAGGTTATCCACGAACTGACCCACCGCAGGACTATTGCAAGACTCAGGCGGCGCTTCGATAGCAATTGAAAGCCAATCGAGGCCAACGTCGAAGCTCTTCGAAATGTCGACAGCATCTCGGTTAAATCGCGCGTCAGGTCGCAGCTCCGGTGCTCCGGGTTGGAGCGTCCCGACCACGCGGTCACGGCTCTCCCAGACCGCAGCGCAGAACACGATACCTACAATGACCAATACTGGAACAGCGTTCCTCGGTTTCGCTATCTTCGCGATCACGCGCAGCCAGCCAGCGCGACTCTCACGCTTTTTCATTGCCTTTGTGGCGTACTCTTTCGAGAACGTAAAGCAGGACGCCGCCACCGGTAACATCACGAGATTCGTGACAATCTTGTAGACCACCCCGAGCGAGGCAGCGATAGCCAGTTCCCTGATCATGGGAATAGGAATTAGGGTCAATGTAATGAAGGAGACAAAGGCGGTGACGAGCGCCAGCGACCCCGGAATCAACAAACCCGTAAAGCTCGAGCGTGCTGCCTCCATAGACGACTTTCCATGAGATAGCTCACGGACGATATAGTTGATCTGCTGCACACCGTGTGAAACCCCAATGGCAAATACCAGAAACGGCACGAGAACCGCTAGCGGGTCCAAGCCAAATCCCAGTATGCGCAGCGTCCCGAACTGCCAAACCAACGAAGTCAGCGAACATACGATCGGCAAAACGGTAAAGCGGACGGAGTGCGAGTACCAATAGACGGCGCACGCAGTCAGCAACAGCGCAATCGCACAAAAAACGAGAACACCGCGAGCTCCATCGGCAATGTCACCAATTTGCTTCGCAAAACCGATTATCTCAATGCTGTAGTCCTTGTCCTCAAACGCACTGCGCAGCTTCTGCTCGAGCAACCGATTGTAGGAAATGTAGTCGACCTTCTTGCCATCTGGGCCCACCTCATTGACTTCGGCAGTTATCATTGCGGCGGCCTGGCCGCGTGACACGAGCGAGCCAATAAATCCGCCTTCGGCGGCTGCCCGATGGATTGCTTCGACGTCCAGCGGAGTAATACTGGCAGGTATTACCGTCGCGGGAATGACCGGCTGCGCACGGAACCCATCCTCGGTAATCTCATTTACAAAGCTGTTTGGCGTCCACAGTGACTGAACCCCAGACCTGTCAACGTTCGGCAACGCAGCAACCGCCTGTGTAACATCGTAGAGACGAGAGAACCCTTCTTTGTTCCAGATGGAACCGTGCTTGGCTCGCACCACCACTGTCAGCCGATTGGCGCCGAACAGATCCCCCCGATATTTCTGGAACATTTCGACGTAGGGATGCCCAATCGGGATCTGCTTTTCAAATCCAGCCTCCATCCGGAGTTGGAGCGCAAAACAGGCCATCAGCACCGTAAACAAAGCCAGACTTCCTAGCGTCAGCGCACGGTGCCCAAAGAACCAGTCCTCAAGCCGCTTGATGAATCGGTTTAACACAATAACTCCTCTACATGGCCTCGCCAGATGTCCGTTCATAGATCAGGACATGGGTCCGGTAAATAACTCGAACTACAACGCCACAAAGGCAGAGTTCGGGCATCCGCCGGAATCTGCGGATCCCCTAATCTCGATCAAAAGTTTCGTGTAACGAACGCACCCACGAAATTTCTGTCGGCGTAAGGCTGACTCAGCGCATTGCCTCCAAAGTACGTGGTGAAGTTCACGCCGCCTTGCCAGACCGCCGGATTCTGATTGAAGAGCACATAGACGTTGATCGACTTCGCACCTGCCATATAGTTAGCAGAAAACGTTGGCGTATAACCCAGGATGCTGTCGGAGAACGTAACCCCAGGCGTCACCTGCCAACCCCGAATAAGCGACCCATCGTAGGTCCAGTTGAAGTCCAACGTGATGCCACCAGAGTTCGACGTGCCTTGCCCGGTGGCGATGGGATAACCTAAACCAGATGTGTTGTTGAGCCAGTTTGAGTAACCAGCGGCAGGTGCCTGGACAACATTCACCCCATTGATCGTCCGATAGTACAGAGAGTCCGCACTAACACCCGGATACTTCACCCACGTAAACTCGGCTGTGAAGACGGCGGCCTCGGCACCCAGCAGTTTGATGAACGGTGCCGTGCTCTGCGTCAGATTGATCTGGCCATTGATGTCGAATTGGATCTTCTTCTTGTCGATCCACTGCTGGCAGTCTATGCCCGATACTCCATTTGTATTCGCATCCAGCGCGCCACCTGCTCCGTAGCACCCTGTTAGTGCGATAGCGTCCTTAGGCCGATAGGACAATTCGGAGCCGATTGCCCAGTCGCCAAGCTGGAAATTTGTGCTCGCACCTACGAGCTTCCGACGCCCCAAGTAAGACCACTGGAGAGAGCCATTTGAGAGAGATGACAGGACAGGAGACTTATCGGTGTATTCCTCGTAGTAAAGGCCGAAGTTCGCATCAATTGCCTTCGGCTTGTACGTCAACTTAACGCCATATTGCGGCGACGAATCGCGGGGCAAATTAGTGCTCACTGGAACGGACACAGCGCCTTGGCCAATACCAGCGACGTTAAAATTGTTTGAATTGACCGTGTATGGCAGCATCCCTCGACCAAACACGTTGGTTGTCGAGAAATAAGTGCCAACCGGTGGATAGCGATTACTGCTCCACTGGAACTGATAGTATGCCTCTGTGCTGAAGCCGTACGGCAATTCGGATGCGAAACTAAGCATCGGAGCTGGCAGTAGTGCCTGTTTCAGTTGGGTCCCAGGAATAAGCAGTTTTTGGATGTCCAGTGCGTTCGTCGCATTGATGCCACCCGAAGCGAAGTAACTCTCACCCCAATTGATAACCTGGTTACCAAGCCGGACGTGAGCGGGATGTCCAGCGATGTCGAAGTCCTTTTCGCCCCACAGATCAAGAAGAGTAACGTTATAGACAGCCTGTGCTTTCGCCGTCGAACTCAACGGCGTATACGAAGTATCGCTCGCCAGGAAATCGTAAAGGCCAGTGCCGCGCACCATGAACTTATACCCCTCCTGGGGCATGGTCAGCAGCAGTTCACTGGTAAGGCTAAGATAGGTCGTATAGAGTTGACCTTTCTTGTAGTTAAGATTGCCGTTACTACCTGCACCATACTGATCAACGTTAGCTCCATCGCCGCAGTGGTTGTAGGCATTAGGATCACCCGTCAACGAACAGCTCGGATTCTTAAGACGGAGGCCCAAGCCGCCCGTCACGTTAGAAACCCAAGAACCATGCAGATCGCCGAGCCCGGTATCAAACTCATAAGCGGATGCACCTACCGACAAGGTCGCCATCCCTAAGCAGACCCCTACTTTCCCCAATGTCGTTTTCATTTTTTCCTCGCAATCCCTAGCGACACGCATGTCGCTCCCGCGACAAGGTGCTCGTACCGTTGATCAGCCCTGACGCCGAAATGCTCGCTCGCAGGGCCGCTTTTGCGGTGGCGGCACCTATGGCGCCGCCTTACTGCATTTACCGTTCACTCATCGATTGAAGGCTCTGACTCGTAAAGAAGTCGTCGTTAAGCCGCTTGTCCGTTGGAGCTTCGAAATGACGCTGGTCCTTACCTGTCCCCCAAACCAATTGGTCAGCAACGTATCGTCCATTCTTGATGTCATACATTGCGAATGCGGGAACCGTACACGCGCCGTTGAGTTCCCAAGTAGGGACGACGTAATTCTCTTTGGTTTTCCAAAGTTTTCCCTGCGCGTCGTAATCGTCGCCGACAACGATGTTCCAGGAGTCCTCGTCAAAGTAAAGAACCTTCTTTGGGGCGGTATGTCTGACCCCTGACTTCACCGTCCCCACAATCTCCCAAACACGGTGCAGCTCGTAGCGTCTAACGTTCGGATTTATGAACGTCTCACCAGCCGCATCATCCAGCTTCTGGCGAAAGTCCTGTACCGCGAAGTTGTTGTAGGGGATATACATCTCCCGCTTCCCCACAATTTTCCAGTCGAACCGATCCGGATTACCGTAGAAAATGAATTGCGAGTCTGTCGGATACTGATTCTCCGTCCCCAACGTCGGCGCGTCGTACGCATAGCTCGGCAATCGGCGAACGCGACGCTGCCCCGTGAAGTAGTAATACGCATCCGGGTCTTTTGAGTAGTAGTAGCGTTGGATCAACCCTTGCCCAGCAAATGCAGCAGGTTCGGTGTAAGAATAATAGATTGCATAGGCGAGCCCACCGAAGTCAGAAGGCGACGACACACCCTTCTTTGCCCATGGGAAATAGATCAGTTGCGTCCACGAGAATTCGATGCGATTGCTTGAACCGGGTGAAGCTGAAATAACCGTGTGTCCAGCGGGCCAGTCTTGTCCGACACCTTGGTATCTCACAAGCCAGTTCCACATAGCCTGTATCCCAGATGCCGGCTGCGGGAAGGGTACAGAAGGCAACGCTGCGTTCTGAAGGGACCAACCGTCCGAAGCAATTGAAGCCTTCCCCGCGCCGGCCTTTGTGTTTTCCAGAACGAAATCTGGGAAGCCGCAATTTCTATGCGCCGGATATACCGGCATGGTGTATCCCTTCTTTGTCTTGATGAGTTCCACCTGACCCGGAGACAGCTTGTCGGCGTATTTGTCGACGTTGGAGGCGTCAATCACAAACAGGGGCTTCTCGGACTTGTGGGCCCAGTAGTCGCCACGATATTTCCCCGGCTCCCATCCGGCGGACGGCGCATCCTTACCATCGAATACCGGGATCGTTCCATCGCTGTTTCCAGCGCGCTCAGCGCCCACCGGCGTCAGATCCGCCGCAAACGCACATACAGAGAATGCACCGAGCACTGTAATGACAATAGCGCGGGTTTTCATATTCATCTCCAACTCCATAGGCCGCAAAACAATTGCTTTCGATCAGCAATGAAAAAACGCGTTATTTCGCTATACGAATTAATAGTGTTGAAATCCGTTTTTTCAAAAACTGATATCTATTTTCTATCTCGTGAGTCGAATCAAGCTATGCGACGTCTTCGTAACGAACCCAGTTTTGTTTTCTACCGCGACGAGCCTCCTTAACGGAGCGCGATTAGCAATCTTCAGCTCTCGACCCATAGAAGGTGAGACGAGTCCGCTGTGCTGCAGACTGCTTCCCGAGGCAAACGTAACTGCTGTTGTTTTTAACGAATCCCCCGCCGATCAGGATTCACGATCGTTCCATCTCGAATATTTTTCAGTTCATGGTTTGCCCACTCTGCGCCGAACTTCGAAGCAACTCACGACTCTGCGTGCTAAGACCGCGATGACGTCAGACCTAGTCGCTACTGGGCAACCGGCGAGGTCACTATCAAATCAGTTCCACTTCGAAGAATTAGTTAGCGTTTTGGATCTTTACGATACTGCCAGCGCCGTCCTTAGACTTCGGGTCTTTAACTACCGTCACATAAATGTACTTTTCGTCGTCTGTCAGTGACACGTTGGTCGTGCCATCCCCAGCGAAAATTTCGAATACGTGCAGCAGTTTTCCCTCCGGTGAAATCTTTAGAACCTTGCCGCCGGACCACTGCGCAATGTAGACATTGCCTTCGCGGTCAACCTTCATGCTGTCCGGCCCCAGCCACGCTGATTGCACTTTGTCTTTGACTAGATTGTTGAGCAAAGCGTAGTTTGCCCGGCTGCTCAGCGTACCATCCGAATTAATAGCGAATTTCTTCATGCTATTACTGACGGTTTCACTTACATAAAGCGTCTTTTGATCGGGCGAAACTGCAATACCATTGGCGTAGTTCAAATCGTCAGCTACATCGACCCAATCCGTGGCCCCAGGCGCGAGATAGAGAATTTTCCCCGCAACCAAGGTCGGTTCGTCGGTGTTCGGGCCGAATATAGTGGCATACGCACCACCGTTCTGTGCAACCACGACGTCGTTTAGACCGCCGACAAACTTATTACCCTTATTGTCAGCTGTCCACCGTCGAATCTCCTTACCATTGATATCGGTTTCAATGATCGCGCCCGGATCGGCTGAGCACATGATCAAGAAAGTGTTGTGCTTGGTAAGAGCCAACCCGTTATGGCCGCAGTTCTTTGCATCATTCAACACTGTCGATTTTTTTCCGTCCCATTTGTTTAGGGTACCTGTTGTCCATGCCACGTAGTAGAGGTTGCCTTGAACGTAGAGAGGCCCCTCCGGTCCGAGCACGTTTTTTACAACGGTGACTTCCTCCGCGTGCGCCGCCGTGATGGCCATTACCAGGCTCGCAATCATCCCCATGATTCGCTTGACTTTCAATCTACCTCTCCTCATTGACAAGAACTTAACTACCGATGCTGGATTGATGCAACCAAGTTGTAAAGCGACTGCTTTGGTTAACCCAATAAGCCTCTATCAGCCCCCTTCAGGCTCAGATGACGCATCTCTTTATTTTGTATGTCATACGAAATATAGGATTCCTTACTATTTGCAAGGAAATATGAAATATTTCAAACTTACATTGTGCATACGCTGCGTGAGAGCACGCTCTTCACCATGACAATCTCTCAAGCTATCGGCGCGGTCATTTCCTTAAATCTTCCGCTGCTTACGCTTCTTGTCTTGCTAAAGACGGTCGCCCCGCCGAAAACTGTTAGGGCGATTCTGTCACCTTCAAAAAGAAATGCTCTTACGCGGGACAGTCAGTTTTTGTCGTTTTCGGCCTCGCCATTGAGAGTTTCAATGTGATCCTATGGAAAACCCTTGCGCTTCCAATCCTCGGTCCGAATTTGCTCGGCACGCTCAAACGGAAAACTTACAGCATCGTCGACGCTCGCTATGACGGACAATGTGATTGATTTAACACTCCTGCTCGCTAGACTCGACAGGATTCGCGCGTTTTATCCCCGGCAGCTCGATCGAACTGCCGCGCTCACCGTCCGGCTGCGCGAGCCGCCTCCGGGCGAATATGGGGGGTTACTTGCTCTTGCTCCGCGTGCGGACTGTGCTTAGTCCGATTGCCACTGGTCGCGGGGAGCTTTGTCAGACTGGTGGCCGCCAACGGGTGGTTTGGTTGAAACGATGTACGCATGGCACCGGGACGCTTTCGGCTCTAAGCATGTACGCCCCCGATACCGCTAGGCAAAGCAGATATGATTTGCGACACTCAGAGTTGCCGCAGCCGGCTCGACGCAAGCGCTCAGCATCGTTTTAGGTAGATATGCTTGGAGGGCGCAACCCGAACGTGGCCGCTATTTACACGCGAATGAGTCGGCCGAATGGCCCGTGCTTACAGAGAGGACTCTGTCCAGGCCATGGTTGAAACGATCGGCCAGATCAGCAGTAGCTCATACAAGATTTCCGACATCACTGGCGTCACCGAGGGTATTGCTTTCCAGACAAACATTCTCGCGCTGAATGCTGCCGTCGAAGCCGCGCGCGCAGGTGAGCAGGGGCGGGGGTTTGCGGTGGTTGCCAGTGAGGTTCGCAGCCTGGCCCAACGCTCCGCCGCAGCGGCAAAGGAAATCAAAGAACAGTCCGAGTGTTATGCGTATGCCGAACCTGGCCATGTCGCCAACCCGCGAATCAGGATCAGGGTTATGGACGACTGGTTCGATTACGGCGAAACGCAGCCGACGTTTCCCGCGCGCGCACCGGCCGGTCCGCAAGTGCATTATCCTGGCACCTGGAGATCTTGTGCGAGCTAACACCTCAGTGGCTGGGACAGCGCTGCGCGATCATCGAACCACTTGATTCCGTGTTCGGCCGATTTCGGCCACTCGACGCTGTGGCGTAGATCGCTAACAATAGCTGGTCTCTTCCACAGCAACTCTTAAGACGGGGAGCCTCTATGAAATTTGACTGGCACCGAGACCCGATTAACTGGGCCACCAAAATTGACGAGACTTACACGAACCCCAGAAGGTTCGTCGATTTCTGACGAGTGAGTGTGGTGAGACGTTCAGGTTCGATCGATCCTTCATGGTCTGGATTAAAGGCGGAGTACCCAAGAACATGGGGGAGGTGGCGGACGAATGGATCAGGTTGCGCAAGGTCGACGTCGAAACTTAACTGCCCTATGCCGAACGCATCAGGCAGCACGCGGCCAATGAGAGACACTCGTCGGTTTGCCACGAAGGGCCGAATGGTGTCGTTAAGCCGACGTTGGGAGGATCTACGTTTTCATGCCAGCGACAGGATACATTCGTCCGGCACAGATCTCGCCCGCAACTTGCTGGAAGCCAAACATGCCAGTGTGGGAGACACCGTTGTGCGTTACCCAGTGCGCCGACGACAACATTGCTGCAGCGGTAGAAAATAACCGGGCGCGCTGTTCACCTCGCCGAAGCGAACGCTCTCCGGTTTCGTTCTCCAGCGGCGCCAACGTTCTTTAGCGTTCAGCTGCGAATCCGCGAAATTGACTCTTGCGATGAAGAAATTGGCGGCGCAAACGCGACCGCATGGCCGTTCGTTCTATTCGGAAGTCGCATCATCGCCAGAACTGCGCAGCGGCGCGCGACTTTGATCATTATTGAGATGTACGAACTTTCGCAAGAGTCGGAGTAGCTCTTGCGCGTCCTCTTCGCCCATCCCGTCGAGCAAGCCGTGGCTAAGCGCCTTCACACCCGGGATGAGCTGCGTAAGCAGGGTCTCGCCCTCTTCCGTGAGCAACAGGCGACGCTGACGTCGCGGCAGAACTTCACGAAGAATCCAACCTTTAGCTTCGAGTCTGACGGCGATGTCGGCGGTCGTAGAGGTGTCCAGCCCAACCCGTTGCGCCAATGTTACCTGGTCAAGCCCAGGGAGCTCCTGAAGCATCCGGAGTATCGCGTACTGGACGGGAGTGACTTCGCGACCCAGGAGTTCATGAAACATCGACACGGAAATCTGATGGGCGCGACGTATCAGGTGACCCGGCTGGTCATACAAGTCGAGGCTTATCGCCGTATCAGTAGTGGCAGGTGATGTGACCATGGATGTTGGTGACGCTGTCGGCTGGCATCCGTCGGCCTTCGAGCGTGATGTTCGTGAAACGACGACCACACTCGAAAATTTCGCCGCGCATTAGCCCACAGCAAATGGCTCTAAGGGAAAACCTCCATTTAACCATCAAAGGTACATTGAGTATACTGAATCACATTGAGTACACGGAATGACTATCGCTGATGCGCACGGGAATGGACTCGGGCGCATCACACGTGATCATCAGGAGTTCGGAAAAATGTTCCCCAAAAATGCCTGGTATGTCGCCTGCATGCCAGATGAAATTATTGAAAAGCCGCTTGGCCGCAAGATCTGCGGCGAGTCCATTGTCTTCTATCGCAACGCCGGTGGAAAAGCCGTCGCGCTCGAAGATTTCTGCCCTCATCGTGGGGCGCCACTGTCGCTTGGTTTCGTGCGCGATGGCACGCTGGTTTGCGGTTACCACGGGCTTGAAATGGGATGTGAGGGCAAGACTACTGGCATGCCAGGCCAGCGAGTCGGAGGCTTTCCATCCATCAGGAACTATCCGGTGATCGAGCGCTACGGTTTCGTCTGGGTGTGGCCTGGCGACGCGGAGCAGGCCGACCCCGCCAAACTTCATCACTTGCCTTGGGCGGAAAGCCCTGATTGGGCTTATGGCGGGGGCCTTTACCACATCAAGTGCGACTACCGTCTCATGATCGACAACCTGATGGATCTCACACACGAGACGTACGTTCATGCAGACAGCATCGGCCAGAAGGAAATCGACGAGGCCGCCCCAAAGACCGTAAGCGAGGGCGACACCGTCACTACCAGCCGCTTTATGGAAAACGTAGAGGCACCTTCCTTCTGGCGCATGGCCTTACGTGGTAATGGTCTTGCCGATGACGTTCCGGTCGACCGATGGCAGATTTGCAGCTTTACGCCGCCGAGCCACGTACTGATCGACGTCGGCGTGGCACATGCGGGGCACGGCGGATATAGCGCTCCTCCGGAAAAAAAGGCGGCCTCGATCGTGGTGGACTTCATTACGCCAGAGACTGAAACTTCCATCTGGTATTTCTGGGGCATGGCACGAAACTTCCGCCCCGACGACGCGGCCCTCACCGCAAGCATCCGGGAAGGACAGGGCAAGATTTTCAGCGAGGACCTCGAGATGCTTGAGCGCCAGCAGCAAAATCTGTTGAAGTGGCCCGGGAGGAATCTGCTGAAATTGAACATTGATGCTGGCGGTGTCATGTCGCGTCGAGTGCTCGAACGATGGCTCGAACAGGAGCGGGGGCAAGTTGGCGCGGAGCAGACCGGAGCCTCGCGCGTTATCCCGGTGCAGGTGGCGTCATGAATTGCACCGTTCTGAACGTCGTCGTCGCTCGAAAGAAGAGGGAAGCGATCGATATCACAAGTTTCGAACTTGCAAACGAAGATGGGCGGCCACTGCCGTCCTTCGCCGCCGGGGCTCATATCGACGTTCACCTTCCAGGTGGAGTAGTGCGCCAGTATTCATTGTGCAACGATCCGAGCGAGACACATCGCTACCTGATCGCTGTGCTGCGCGACGCCTCGGGACGCGGGGGTTCGAAGGCAATCCACGACCTGGTTCATGAAGGTGATCGACTGCAGGTCAGCACACCGCGGAATCACTTCGTTTTGGCCGATCATGCGCCCCACCACCTTTTGCTGGCCGGCGGGATCGGCGTCACTCCGATCCTGTGCATGGCGGAGCGTCTGGTCGCAACGGGCCAGCCATTCGACATGCACTACTGCACACGCTCGGCCGACCGCACCGCCTTCGCCAAACGCATCACCGAAGCATGCTTCTCAGGATCGGTGCGGTTTCACCACGACGATAACGCGACCGGCCCAACTTTCGATCTCAGCAGCACTCTGGCTCGCGCCCCCGGAGGAACGCATTTGTACGTATGCGGCCCCCGGGGTTTCATGGACGCCGTGTTAGCCGAAGCGCGAAGCAAAGGATGGCCAGAAGACCGGCTGCACTATGAATTCTTTGGGGCTATCCCCGGACAAACGGCGGGCGATAAGAACTTTCAAGTGCGCATCGCTAGCAGTGGAGCAACAGTCGAAGTAGCGGCTGACTGTACGGTCGTGCAGGCGCTTGCCGCACATGGCATCGAGGTGCTGACGTCTTGCGAGCAGGGTGTGTGCGGAACCTGCCTCACCAGGGTGATTGATGGCGAGCCGGATCATCGGGATTCCTACCTTACGTCAGACGAACAGGCCGCGAACGATCAGTTCCTGCCGTGCTGCTCCCGGTCAAAATCTGAGCTGTTGGTCCTTGATTTGTAAAAAGCAGAAGAGTTCTCACGACGCCGCGCCCCTTTCACGACTGAAGGTCAGATGGCTCAAGTGGCAGCAAAATCACACGATTAGATATCCATAATTAATGGAGAAAATCCCCTATCCGATGGAAAATACTATGACCACTGACACTGCTCCGCTTACACAAATGATCACGCCCCCCGCCTTTCCGATGAACCAGTGGTGGGTCGCGGGCTTTGGCTGGGAACTCCGCGACAAGCCAATTCCGCGGAAGATCTTGAATCGTCCAATCGTATTCTTCCGCCTTCCGTCGGGTGATGTCGGTGCACTGGAGGACCGCTGCTGCCACAAAGAACTGCCGCTCTCCTGCGGCACTGTCGAATCCATGGGCGTTCGATGTGGCTACCACGGCATGCTTTTCGATAGCACGGGGGCGTGCCTGGAAATTCCAGGACAAGATCGCGTACCGGCCAAGGCGAAGGTGACTTCCTATCCGGTGCAGGAACAGGATCAGATCATCTGGGTCTGGATCGGTGCGTCGCCGGATGATGCGCCGACCTGCCCGCCTCCCTCATACCCGATCCATAGCCGCCCTGACTTCCAGTTCGGCGGTGGCAGCTACCATTATGAAGCGCCCTATCAGCTGATCCATGACAACCTCATGGATCTGAGTCATCTCGGTTACGTACATCTTAAAACCATCGGGGGCAATGCAAATGTTCATATGGGCGCCGAAACACGGGTGACCAGCGACGGAGATGTCGTACACATCGTTCGTTTGATGCCGGACTCAGAGCCGCCCCCGACCTACACGGCTGCGTGGCCTTTCAGAGGTCACGTCGACCGGTGGCAGGAAATCGATTTTCATGTGACACATATCCGCATCTGGACGGGTGCGATGGATGTGGGATCGGGCCGCCTCGACGACTCGCAACGGGAGGGTTTTCATATGCGTGGTTTCCATGGCATCACGCCGGAGACGGAAACCACGACACATTACTTCTGGAGCATGGCGACCAACCCTCATCCGGAAATGGAGAACGTCACCCAGACCGTTATCGACCAGAGTGCCGCCACGTTCGACGAAGACAAGACCATCATTGAGGCGCAATACAAAAACCAGCTCAACTTTTCGTCTCGAACGCAACTCGACATTCACGTCGATGTGGGACCAAACCGAGCTCGGCGAATCATCGATCGCCTTGTCAAAGAAAGTCTGAACGCCTGACTTCACGATTTTTAGCTGATGCAAATACAAAGGAGCTCTTGATGTCATCGAACCGAGGTGTGGCCTACATCAGTCAAGGCAAGGTGGAGGTGCAAGCGATTCCGTATCCCAAGCTCGAGGATCCTCGGGGGCGGCGTATCGATCACGGGGTCATTTTGAAGGTCGTTTCGACCAACATCTGCGGGTCCGACCAACACATGGTGCGAGGTCGCACTACGGCGCCGACGGGGCTCATTCTCGGGCACGAGATCACTGGTGAGGTTATTGAACGGGGCCGCGATGTCGAAACGCTGAACATCGGCGACCTGGTGTCGGTTCCGTTCAACGTCGCTTGTGGACGCTGCCGTACGTGCAAAGAGCAGCACACCGGGGTGTGCCTGACGGTGAATCCCTCGCGCGCCGGCGGTGCATACGGGTACGTGGATATGGGCGGATGGGTCGGCGGGCAAGCTGAATATGTCATGGTGCCATACGCCGATTTCAATCTGCTGCGGTTTCCGGACAAGGCACATGCGATGGAGAGGATTCGTGACCTGACATGCCTCTCCGACATCTTGCCCACCGGGTACCACGGAGCGGTCATGGCGGGCGTTGGGCCAGGAAGCACGGTCTATGTGGCTGGAGCCGGTCCGGTCGGACTTGCAGCGGCAGCTTCGGCGCAGCTTCTCGGTGCGGCCGTGGTCATCGTAGGTGACGTCAACCCTGCACGGCTTCTCCACGCGCGCAACCTCGGCTTCCAAACGGTTGATCTTTCGCTGGATGCCGGCCTTTCCGAGCAAATTGCCGCGATCCTCGGTGAGCCAGAGGTCGATTGCGCAATCGACGCGGTCGGTTTTGAGGCCCGCGGTCACGGCCACGAAGGCGCGCAACATGAGGCGCCCGCGACGGTCTTGAATTCACTGATGGAAGTCACGCGCGCGGCTGGACGCATCGGTATCCCGGGCCTTTATGTCACAGAAGACCCCGGTGCAGTCGACGCTGCTGCAAAGCGCGGATCGCTGAGCATCCGTTTCGGCCTCGGATGGGCGAAGTCACACAGTTTTTTCACTGGTCAGACGCCGGTCATGAAATACAACCGTGCCTTGATGCAGGCCATTTTGTGGGACCGAATCAACATCGCCGATATCGTCGGCGTCGAAGTCATCACGCTCGATGATGCACCAAGTGGTTATGCCCAGTTCGATTCCGGCGTTCCGAAGAAGTTCGTGATTGACCCACATAACATGTTCCGGAAAGCAGCTTAGGTTAGCGGCACCCGAAGACGGTTTTCGCGTTTAGTGGGACGGCCTGTTCGCCTAAATTTCAATAAAACGGGTATCGAGGAGACAAGCATGAAGGCAACGATAACAGCTTGCTCAAAGCTCGTGATGTCGCAGGAAAACCGGGTGCCGGTTTCAGAGGAACTGGATGCAGTAACCGTACTCTGGAAGTACGGACTCTCCTATCGATGCCCACTATCGGAGCGGTGATACGCATACTTGAGGAGCTGATGATGAGACTGGATTTGCGAAAGACTATTGATGAAAGCCCGATGACTAGGTTCCAGAACATTGTAGTGACCGTATGTATCTTGCTGAATATGCTTGACGGATTTGACGTTCTTTCGATGGCGTTCACCGCGGCGCATATCTCCGCTGAATGGAATTTGAACGGCACCAAAATCGGACTGTTGCTTAGCGCCGGGTTATTTGGAATGGGAGCTGGCTCGCTGTTCATCGCTCCGCTCGCAGACCGTCTCGGCCGCAGAACAATTATTTTGGTTTGCCTGATGACCATCGCCGGCGGAATGCTTGCTTCGTCGATGGCGCAAAGCGTCGCGCAATTGGCAATTCTTCGCGCTGTAACAGGGCTTGGCATTGGAGGCATGTTAGCGAGTCTCACCGTCATTACGTCTGAATACTCATCAGACAGGTGGCGTAGCGGTGCGATCAGCATGCAATCGACGGGCTATGCGCTCGGAGCGACTATCGGCGGGATCATCGCTGGCATTCTGCTTTCTCATGCCGGGTGGCGGTCCGTTTTCGCCTCCGGCGGTCTGGCAACCGCCGCGATGTTGCCAGTTGTGTTCGCTTTGATGCCCGAATCGCTCGACTACATCACGGCGAAGCGTCCAACTGGCGCACTCGAGAAGATCAACAAGATTCTGGCGCGCATGGGTCACGTACCGGTGAACGTGCTGCCGCTCATTGGCGACCGGCTGGAGGACCTGCGTGACACCGAAACAAGCTCGACGGCAGCCAGCCTTTTCCACCCCGCGCTCCTTGTCCGAACCCTGACGATATGGGCTTCATTTTTCCTCGTCATGGCTAGCTTCTACTTTGTCATGAGTTGGACGCCAAAGCTCCTCGTCCAATCAGGTATGTCGGCTTCTCAAGGCATCACAGGGGCTGTGCTGCTGAACGTTGGCGGCATATTCGGCTGTACTTTGTTTAGCGCGCTGTCGTCACGGCTAAAGCTCAGGACGCTGCTGTACACATATCTCCTCGTCGGCGTAGTGGCACTTGTTGCGTTTGGAAATGGTACGCATTCGCTGCAGGTGTCCATGCTTCTCGCTGTGCTGATTGGTGCAGCGATTTCAGGCTGCGTGGGTGGACTGTACTCGCTTGCTCCGATGCTCTATCCCACCGAATCACGCGCTACAGGAATGGGATGGGCAATTGGGATGGGGCGCATCGGTGCGATCCTGGCACCGATGTCGGTCGGCGCATTGATTGACGCTGGATGGAAGGTCGGACATCTCTACTTTCTGTTCGCCGTGCCGCTACTTGCTGCCGTCGCATCGATTGCGATTATCTACGCAAGTGTAGGGGGCCGTGCCATAGGGCGCAGTAGTAGCGCGACTGCCTGAAAGGCTCAACGTGAGCGTACGACCTATCGCGACGTAGATAACTACGCAGGACCGAAAGATAACTCAGCAAGATCTGGAACTATAATGAGGGAGACTATGAACGTAAATAAGTACTGCATATTACTTGCGGTGTGCTGCTTTAGCGATGCTGCCTATTCTCAAAGCAGCATGACCCTCTACGGTATCGTTGACACGGGTGTCGAGTACATATCGCACGCCAATGCGGCAGGAGACAAACTGTTCCGGATACCCGCTATCACGGGCTCGCTTCCGTCGCGCTGGGGATTGCGGGGCACGGAGGATTTGGGCGGTGGCTACAAGGCGGTGTTCGTGCTCGAAAACGGATTCAATATCCGGGGCGGCGACCTGGGCCAGGGGGGGCGACTGTTCGGTCGTCAGGCGTGGGTGGGTGTGAGTGGCCAGTTTGGGACCATCTCGTTTGGCCGCCAGTATACGATGACCTACCTAGCACTGCTGGACAATGATGTCCTCGGTCCGGCCATCTACAGCCTGGGCTCGTTGGACGCGTATGTGCCGAACGCGAGAAGCGATAACAGCGTCGCTTATAAGGGTACGTTTGGTGGATTCACGCTCGGTGCCACCTACTCGTTCGGCCGTGATTCGGCCGGGACCGGCAATTCGCCCGGACAGGGAACCTGTGCGGGATCGGTCGCTGGCGACTTCAAACGGTGCCAGGACTGGTCTGCGATGATTAAGTATGATGGGCCGGCGTTCGGAGTTGTGGCGTCATACGAGGAGGAACGCGGCGGCACGAACGCGGCTTTCAACTTCTTTGATGGGGTGACGCCGAGCGCTCTCGCCGCCAGTGGCGATAAGGACACTCGCATGCAGGCCAACGCCTATGTGAAGTTGCTGGGGGCAAAGGTCGTTGCGGGATGGCTTGGGCGCAATGTCGAACCAGCCGCAGCGAGCACACCCGGCGTGCGCTCCAACATTTACTACATCGGTGCGTCTTATCTTGTCACGCCGTTTCTGAACATTGACGGAGAGGTCTACCGAGTCGTCAACAAGGTTCACGATACGCGAGCAACGTTAAGCACGGTGCGCGTGATGTACCTCCTCTCGAAGCAAAGTGCGGTCTATACGCAAGTAGCCTACCTCGGCAACAGCGCGCATGCGCGATACAGTGTGAGTTCCGGCGGAGCTGGCGCGACGCCGGGCGCCGGGATGGGGCAGACCGGAGCGATGGTCGGTCTGCGACATTTGTTCTGACAGGTTCACGGATACTTCGACGACGAGGGTAACGAGTGGACTCCTATCTTCGGTTAGCCTAGCTTCGCTGCCGGCCGGCGGGATTTCGAGCGTGACCCGCTTGATTTGCACACTGCCGTTCCCCGAAGGTTGCGCTCCTTCGGGGAAGAGGCGCCGACAATTGCACGTAAAAAACGGATGCGATGGAACACAAGTCTCTTGAGGTCGCCTCCTGACAAGCTTACTCACGCCCACTTTGCACGTTCCCTGCCGACTCAAGCTCGGTATCCGTGAAACCAACAGAATGCTTTCGGTGCACAGTCCGAATTCGGTCGACTAGGAGACATTCCCCGCCAGCACCCGAAAGGCAGACATGGGTCCAGCCTGTGTGAAAACGTGCTGATCGCCTAAACTGAAGCAACGCATTCAGGTCGGGTGGGCACATGAAGCGATTCGTCGAAGGCGAAGACCGAAGGCAAGCCGTCCTGTTACCCGAGTATCTCGACGACTATGTCGCCGACGACAACCCGGTCCGTGTGGTGGATGTATTCGTCGACGAACTTGATCTGCGTGATCTCGGCTTTGACGGAACTGCGCCAGCTGCAACAGGGTGGCCTTCTTATCATCCATCCGTTCTGCTTAAGATATATATTTACGGCTATCTCAATCGCATTCAGTCGAGTCGACGCCTGGAGCGCGAGACTCAACGCAATATCGAGCTCATGTGGCTTACGGGCCGCCTTTCGCCGGATTTCAAGACCATTGCCGACTTTCGCCGTGACAACGGTAAAGCGATCTGCAATGTATGCCGGCAATTCATCGTGTTGTGCCGTAACCTGGACCTGTTCTCAAAGTCGATTGTGGCCATTGACGGCAGCAAGTTCAAAGCCGTCAACAATCGTGATCGCAACTTCACGAGTGGTAAGGTCCGGGCACGCATGCAGCAGATTGATGAGAGCATCGCGCGTTATCTTGCGGCGATGGAGACAGCGGACCGGACGCAATCCGATGTCGCCGAGGCGAAGACGAGCCGCATCAGCGACAAGATCAAGAAGCTCAGGCAGCAGATGCAAGACCTCAAGGCAATGGAGCAGCGGCTGCGCGAGTCGCCGGATGGACAGGTCTCGCTGACTGATCCGGACGCGCGCTCAATGGCCACCAGCGGTCGGGGAACAGGGATGGTTGGCTACAACGTTCAGACGGCCGTTGATGACACGTCTCATCTGATCGTGGCGCATGAGGTCACCAATGTTGGCAATGATCGCAGCCAGCTGACGAACATGGCCGGACAGGCGCGAGAGGCTACCGGCATCAAAAATCTGACCGTTGTTGCCGATCGGGGCTACTTCAAGGGCGAGGAAATCCTGCAATGCAATGAGGCGGGCATTACGGCCTTCGTTCCCAAACCACTGACGTCGGGCAACAACGCAGATGGGTACTTCGGCAAGCAGGACTTCGTCTACATTGCCGAAGATGATGAGTATCGTTGCCCAGCCCAACAGCGGCTCACCTGGCGTTTCACAAACATCGAGCATGGCATGACGCTGCATTGCTACTCGAGTTCGGCTTGTTCTACCTGCGCCATCAGAAAACAATGCACATCCGGCAAACAGGCCCGCCGGATAAAGCGCTGGGAGCATGAGGGTGTAGTCGAAGCAATGCAGCGACGACTCGACCGGAAGCCGGAGATGATGCGCATACGCCGTCAGACCGTGGAGCATCCATTTGGTACGCTCAAGTTCTGGATGGGCGCGACGCACTTTCTGATGAAGACACGCGAGCATGTCAGCACCGAGATGAGCCTGCATGTGCTCGCATACAACCTCAAGCGCGTCATGGCGATCTTAGGCACTGCGGCGGTGATGCAAAAGATGAGAGCCTGAGAGAAGCCTTACATCAAGCCGGCTGCGCCGGCGGCGAACCGGAGCGCTTCTGGAACTCGTCGATGAATCTTCGCATTCTGACCAGCCCGATGGTCCTCCAACCATACAGCGGGCTAAAACAACCGCCAATGGCCGTGATCGAAGGTACGAACTCGTCGAGCCACATCGGTTCGCGTTTTTACACAACCTGGGTCGTCCGCCGCCGCTCGTCTGGATCGCCATGTAGTGCAAGGCTGACATGTACGGATCTTTCGTGTGCTGCCTGCGCCAAGCCTTGCTGTCCGCGGGATAGATCACTGGCTGGTCGCCTACCCTCGGCGGGGTGTCGGGATGTGGGGACTCGCGGCAAATCAGGCTGGTTGCCCGTCGCGACTTCATCAAGTCCGAGTTGCAACCGCTCTCTTCAGGATCGACTGACGACCACTGGCTGCCCTGCCGCAAGGGGTGGCAAACCGGCGAGGCCGGCTTGCCGCACCCCACAGGCACCGCAAGGCTACCTGATGGAGCGGCATCTGCCTGCCCACCGCCGGTAGCAACAACTTTAGTTGTGTGAGCGGTAAGCACGCCCTCCCAGCCGGCACGTCCGGAAACGAAGGGTATGATAGCTCTGAATTATCGTACCCTTCGTTTGAGGATTGACGCTTAAGGTCGATCGATCTGAACGAAGTCGGCGAGTACACCCTCTTGCCGTCCGCCAAAGCGACGATACTTGCGGATACGTTGTTCGACCCTGTTCACTACCCGCAAATCTGATCGCCGAACAGATCCAAGGTCGTGCCATGCTGCTGCGCCGGCAGTGCCCCGCTGCGGACTTGGGCGACCACTTCCTGGGGCAGCCAAGCGTCTTCCATAGCGTCGATGCCCTTCTCGATCAGTTGCTTGAGATAAAACGACTGGCTTCGCCCTGTGACTTCCGCCAGCAGTCTCAATCGCTGTTCGATCGCCGAATCGACGCGTACCGCGATGACCTGCGACCTGTTGTTCCCTGACTTCCTTCTCAACCTCTGCTCCTGATTGCGTCTATGCGCCGCCGACCAGCGCATTCGCGCGCTGTTTTACCACACCCGGACGGAGCGGCGCCGGGTAGCGCAGATCGTTGCCCGGCAGGGCAACGCGTCGACAGGGAAACGGTCATCCATGTCCCGGCTTCATTCCCGGCGGAGTAAGGAGGGTTACCCACGCTACGTCGACGCGGACACGCCCCATTCCTTCAGAAGGGTGCCCGCACGCCAATCCGTAAAGCTGCGCTTGTGGAAAACGCATCGCAAAACCGCGTGTCAGACAATCCTTCTTATGTCGACAGCGGAATTTCGTGGCGTAACTCGACCGATGCAGTCTGCTCTGCTCACCCGATCCGCGTGAGCAGTGATGGTTGAGCCGGGTGTATGACCGGATGGCACGAGCAATTAATAAGCTTTGCTAAGTTATCGCCTATCATCGTGACTCAATGCATGAACGACGTCATCTGCCCCATCTTCCGCTTTCGTATGCTCGTAACGGCATCACCACCAATCGTCGAGACCCAGTGACATCGGTTCCGTCGTCATCGCGCCAGAAGGTGCATCGGACGCAAGATGCTCTGGCAACGGCATTTTCAGCGCATCGAGATGAAAACCCGCAGCCGCGCCGATCCGGACCAGACTATCATCCCGTCGCTTCGCGTTGAAGCTTCTCTCCGATTGGGCAATGCAGCCTCATCCAGCACCGTTTGGTTCACGCCGCGTCCGCCGGCATCGACCGACGACACCTGGTAAAGGTACAAACACACGCATATTGAGAACGAGCCTCTTCGTCCTCAGCATCGTCGATGACCAGCAAATAGTCGATAAACAGTTCTTCGCTCGCATTGATCGGCCGAAGCGTGTGAATAAAAATCCGACCATCATCCTCAATGGTCTCGCAGTTCGGCGTACAGGCGTGGTTCAGCCAGCGGGCACTGTTGCCGTCCCGGCTGCCATCAATGACACGTCCGTCCGATAGGCCGAACAGGAACGTATGTCCCACAACACCCTCACGCTGGTGCCGGCGCAACGCGTTTCGCCAGGTGGTGACTTCACCCTTGTACTCAAGCACGCGCTCGCCTGCCGCAAGCGGACGCATCGCAAATACACCCTTGCCGTGAACGGGCGATTTCCGGACGATGACGCGCCGCATTGTGTTGTCCTGGTTATGGTCGATGCGCAAGTATAGGGCGGTCAATTTCCGCAGCTACTATGCCTTTACCGCGACATTCAGGGTTAATTGGGAGATGGCCTTCCGCTCAGGCCAGTCAGAAAAGTGATTACCCGGCTCGCGCAAGCTGTCCCACTTCACCGTGCTCACAAACGTCCTGCCCGTGGGGTCGAGCGAGTCGATCATCGCACGCTGCCCGCACGCTTCGGCGAGGACACGCACGATTCGAGTCCGGTAGCGCAGTAACGCGCGGATGGCGGGGCGCGGGATTTTCCGCCGGGGCCGCGATACAACGCAGCATCTCGCCGCGAATGCTATTGGGCCAGCCGACCTGGGTCCAGGTCCGCTGCCTGATCACGACGTTCCACTGCCACCGCCGCGCACCTGCCGCTACGATTCGACGCGGACGCCGCCAGCAGCGATCCGGCCGACGGCTTGCTTCCGGCTTCAGGCGCCGTTCACCGCATCCTTGAACGCTTTGCCCGCCGTGAACTTTACCGTTTTCGCGGCCGGGATCTGGATCTCGGCACCGGTCGCCGGGTTGCGGCCGACCCGCGCGGCGCGCGCCTGTGGAAAACGACCCGAAGCCGATCAACTGCACCGTTTGACCCTTCGTCAACTCACCTGTGATCGCCGTGATCACCGCGTCGATCGCTTCGCCCGTGGAGACCTTGCTGTCGCCTGTCTTCGCTGCGATCTCTTTGTGGTTGTGCTGCCGCTACCCCGATCGATGCGCTTTCGCGCAATAACGCCGCTGGCATCGTCTTGCGACATGCAGCCGGTGCCGGCAGATAGGACCGCAGTCGTGCGCTGCGGCGCCGACGGTGTCGCCAACGCATCCGGCAGGCATCGAATTAATAGGGCTGCATCATTTCAACCCTGATAACTCCGCCTATTAGGGTTGCGTTTAATGGCGCATCGGCGCGGTGATAACCCGCGCACCGACCGCGAACGACCGGATCATCGGCACTGGCAGCCTGCTGAACTATGGATTCTCGGGATACGTCGACAATACCGTTACCGACAGCTCCGGATCGCGTGTGATTACGCGAATGTCTCAGCGCAACCCCGGACTGACCGACTGACCCTGACATGGTCTGCCCCAAGCGATCCGTTCAATCTGGCAACGTTGAGGATCGATCGCATGCTGTCGGGAAAGTGCTCAGGATGGTTCTCCTGCAATTTGCGCAGCAGGGTGATCGCCTTCAGCTTTGGCGCACTGCGCAGCAATGGGGCGACTTCGATCTCCCACACGACCGGACGAAATCATTGCCGCCCATCCTGACGCCAAATACAGTTGCATGCATGAGAATTGTGATATATGACATATGTTGCGCAATTCTCTATTGAAATCATGGCAAAGCGCTCCGGGACAGCGGGTAAGCTGGTGGAACACAAGCCGACTGCAAAACCGTCGACCTTCGCGTTCGTGAAACGGCAGGCGAGCGACCTCCAGAACCTGGAGCGACTCGTGACGAAACTGGATGCCACCCGCGCGGCCGCCTCTATCATCATCGACCAGATCGGCGAGATCAGTGCCGACGTCTCGCTACGCCAGCGATTCATCCTGACTCAAGGTGTGCGCTCGATTATCAACACGCAGGAGCAGGAAGCACTTCGCGAGCTCGTCGACGCCACGCCTGTCCACCGTTTTTCAGCCGGTAGGGCCGAGCTCGAGCGCAAGGCAATCGAGGCCGTGCTCTCCGGTACCGAGTGGCTTACGGCCCAGGAGGTCGGAAAACGCCAGAATCCCGACGCAACCAACCAGCATGCGGTGGCCAGTCGCTGGAGGAAGGAAGGGAAGGTGTTCTATATCGAGCATAAAGGCCTGAGCCTGTATCCGAAGTACGTTTTCGATGAGTTCGGAAACCCCATTCCCGAAGTTGCGGAGGTACTGAGGATTTTCGAAGGCTACCGGCCATTCCGTATCGCCTCATGGTTCGAGTCGACCAGCAGCATGCTAAATGGCCGGCCGCCACGCGAGGTGCTTGCCAGTGATCCCAGGGCTGTGCTTAACGCCGCCCGGGACCATGTTCTGGGGCCGGTGCATGGCTAGGGCGGGAGAGCCACCCCGTCGAGAAAGCCATTCACGGCGGTGGACGTAGTTATCCCAACCTGGTATCGCGTGCATCCGTTCGCCCCCTCCGCCGGAAAATACGCACCGGACGCCTACAACTGTCGCTGCCGGATGAGTAATCCCCCACCCGACCATGCAGCGCGAACTTCGAACGTTGCTCGATACGGTAAAAGCGGACTGAGACTTTCCCGGCAAGTTGATCGCAGTGCCCCGTTTGAGGCGAAAATGCATGCGGACATCGTGCAGATCGAGGACACCATCGCTTCCATGCAACAGCAGAAGCTATTTCCTAAACTGATCCATGCATCTCTCGCAACGCTTTCCTCAAAGCGTCCCGAGTGCTTGCGTCACCTAGCGCTTTGTCGGGGTCACATAGCACGAGGTTATCCCTCGCTGTTTCGAAGCCGTCGCGCCTGTCATCTAGCGCGAGCCACTTTACGAGGCGATGGCGGGTCACGTACCGAAGCACCTGTTGCCCTCTGGGAATTCCATACCAGAGATGTGCATCGTAAAACCGTGTGTGATACGTCGCACCGACTACCTTGTCCCGCAGGGCTCTCACTGGCAACGCGTCGCGCGCACGATTGAAGCCGAGTACTTTCACCCAGGTCGTGGACAGGACAATCTCAACGTCCGGATAAGGCTCAAGTGCCTCGGCAAGTACCTCGGCGTACTCGAAAAGCCGGATCCGGGACGGGTCGCTACTGACAATCCCGTGCCTGGTGCGATAGGCGTCGCCCCGGTGGACGACACCGTCGAAATCCAGCAGAAGCACCTTCCGGTCTGACTGCCCGGTCGGTGGATTTTTTTTCGCCACTGGCGTGGCGAAGTCCGTTTTTGGATCAGTCATTGCTGGAGTTGTTAGAAGCAACAGTCTGCACACCGCGCAGCCCGTCAAAATCGCGATGCATGATCGGGTACCCGACGACCCGCGTCGTCCAGCGCCGCGTACCGCCCTGACACCTCGGCAGCCGGTGATTCGATCCGGGCCACGTTCTTCCTCCCCGGCTAGCTGCGACGGACCTACCCCACTGGCGCACGGTCGAGCCCGCCGTCGTACGTGACGACCTGGCCGGCGCCCTGCGTTCCGATGCGGCCTTCGGGTAAGGTCCGTTGCCGGTTCAATACCTCAACGCCGGACTGCATCGCCTTCAGACCTCGACCACCAGTGCTGGATCAAACGCCGGGTTTTCCCATTTCAGGTCAGCCGGCGCGCCCGCCATCAGACGGTTCAGTGCATAGCCGCGCGGATTGGCAATCACGCGCGTCTGGCCGACACGGTAATCGAACGAATCATGCACGTGACCGTGTA
>NZ_JALOCP010000048.1:0-56727 GCF_030511745.1 Paraburkholderia sp. SECH4 | reverse complement strand
GCACACAAACCATCGTCGCCGGCGGTTCGTCGATCGATACGACGGTCAGTGGCGGCGGCAACGAGGTCGTCTCGTCCGGCGGAACGGCGACCAGCACGATAGTCAGCGCTGGCGGAACGCAGACGATTTCAAGCGGCGGTTCGTCGATCGATACTACCGTCCGCAGCGGTGGGAATGAAGTGGTCTCGTCCGGGGGCACGGCGACCAGCACGACGGTCAGCGCGGGTGGTACGCAGACGATATCGGGCGGAGGCTTGTCCGTTGACACCTCGGTCAGCAGCGGAGGCGTTGAAGTGGTCGCGTCGGGGGGCACGGCGACCAGCACGACGGTCAGCGCGAGTGGCACGCAGACGGTTTTCAGTGGCGGCTCGTCGGTCGATACCACCGTCAGCAGCGGCGGCAACGAAACCGTCTCCTCCGGCGGCACTGCGACCAGTACGACGGTCGACAGCGGCGGCACCCAGACAATTTCAAGCGGTGGCTCGTCAGTCGATACGACCGTGAGTAGCGGCGGCAACGAGGTGGTTTCGTCCGTAGGTACCGCCACCAGCACTACGGTCGACAGCGGCGGCACCCAGACGATTTCGAGCGGTGGCTCGTCAGTCGATACCACCGTCAGCAGCGGCGGCAACGAAACCGTATCCTACGGCGGCACTGCGACGAGTACGACGGTCGGCAACGGTGGCGCCCTGACAATCTCAAGCGGCGGCTCGTCGGTCGATACGACTGTCAGCAGTGGCGGCAACGAGGTGGTTTCGTCCGGGGGCACCGCCACCAGCACTACGGTCGACAGCGACGGCACACAAACGATTTCGAATGGTGGCTCGTCGGTCGACACGACCGTCAGCAGCGGCGGCAACGAAGTGGTTTCGGCCGGGGGCACCGCGACCAGTACAACCGTAAGCGGGGGCGGCACGCTGACGATTTCGAGCGGCGGCTCGTCGGTTGATACAACGGTCAGTAGCGGAGGAAACGAAGTGGTCTCCTCCGGTGGCATTGCGACCAGTACGACAGTCGGCAGCGGCGGCACCCAGACGATTTCGAGCGGCGGCTCGTCGGTCGATACCACTGTCAGTAGCGGTGGCCACGAAGTGGTCTCTTCAGGCGGCACGGCTACCAGCACAACCATTGACAACGGTGGCAGCCAGACCGTTGCGAACGGTGGCTCAGCTGTCGATGCGACCATCAACAGCGGCGGGACCCAGACTGTCCAGAGCGGCGGCTCTGCTATCGGCAGCATCCTGAATAGCGGAGGTACCGAAACGGTTCTGTCCGGCGGAAGCGCCACAAGTACTACTGTCGGGAACGGCGCGACCGAAAACGTTTCAAGCGGCGGCGCTTCCACCGGCACGATCGTTGATAGTGGCGGCAGCGAAGTCGTATCGGCAGGTGGGATCGCCAGCGGCACAACCGTCGAGGGCGGTGGCACACAAACCATCGTCGCCGGCGGTTCGTCGATCGATACGACGGTCAGTGGCGGCGGCAACGAGGTCGTCTCGTCAGGCGGCACGGCGGTAAGCACGACGCTTGATGCCGGTGGCCAGCAGACGGTCGGCAGCGGTGGCGCAGCAACCGGTACCACCGTAAGCGGTGGTGCCCAACAAACGGTCCAGACTGGCGGCTCGTCCACTAATACCACCGTCAACAGCGGCGGAGCGCTCGATGTAGAGGGAGGTGGCACCGCCACAGGCGTGACGCAAAACAGCGGCGCGGCGATCGTGACCAACACCTCCGCCAATGTATCCGGAACCTACGTATCCAGCGGCACTTCCTCCACTTTTACAATCGCCGACAACAACGCAAGCGGTGTGGTGGTGGAAAACGGAGGGGCCCTGACCGTCCTCGCAGGTGGAACCTCAACCGACACAACCATTAATAGCGGTGGTTCCGAGACTATCTCATCCGCGGGCGTAGCAACGAGTTCCACGATCAACAACAGCGGCACCCAGCACGTACTGTCAGCAGGATCCGCTGTTGACGCAGCGATCAACGGCGGTGGCCAGCAAATCGTCGATAACGGTGGCGTCACCATCAACACGCACGTGAACAGCGGCGGTGATGAAATTGTATCCAGCGGCGGCTCGTCGGTTGACACGATTGTGAGCGGCGGCGGCAACGAAATCGTCTCCTCAGGCGGGACCGCCATCAGCACGACCGTCAGCAGTGGCGGCACGCAGACCATTTCGAACGGCGGTTCGTCCGTTGACACCACAGTCAGCAGCGGAGGTATTGATGTGGTCTCCTCCGGCGGCTCGTCGGTCGATACCACTGTCAGCAGCGGCGGCAACGAAACCGTCTCCTCCGGAGGCACGGCGATCGGCACCATTGTAGACGGCGGCGGCACACAGACGATTTCAAGCGGCGCTTCGTCGATCGATACCACCGTCAGTAGCGGTGGGAATGAAGTGGTCTCGTCCGGGGGCACGGCGACCAGCACGACGGTCAGCGCTGGCGGGTCGCAGACGATTTCGGGCGGAGGCTCGTCCATTGACGCCACCGTCAGCAGCGGAGGCGTTGAAGTGGTCTCCTCCGGCGGCTCGTCGATCGGTACCACTGTCAGCAGCGGAGGCAACGAAACAGTCTCCTCCGGAGGCACCGCGATCGGCACCATCGTAGACGGCGGCGGCACACAGACGATTTCAAGCGGCGGTTCGTCGATCGACACCACGGTTAGCAGCGGCGGAAATGAAGTGGTGTCGGCCGGAGGCGTGGCGACAAGCACGACGGTCGACAACGGTGGTACGCAGACGATTTCGAGCGGTGGCTCGTCAGTCGATACCACCGTCAGCAGCGGCGGCAATGAAATCGTCTCCTCCGGCGGTACCGCTACCAGCACCACGGTCGACGCCGGCGGCGCCCTGACGATCTCAGGCGGTGGCTCATCGGTCGATACCACGGTTAGCAGCGGCGGCAACGAAGTCGTCTCCTCCGGTGGCACGGCAACCAGCACCACGGTTGACAACGGCGGCACCCAGACGATTTCGAGTGGCGGCTCGTCGGTCGATACCACTGTCAGCAGCGGCGGCAGCGAAGTCGTCTCCTCAGGTGGTACGGCAACTAGCACCACGGTCGACAGCGGCGGCACCCAGACGATTTCGAGTGGTGGCTCGTCGGTCGATACCACCGTCAGCAGCGGTGGCAACGAAATTGTCTCGTCGGGCGGCACCGCGACCAGTACAACGGTTGACGGCGGAGGCACTCTGACTATTTCGAGCGGCGGCTCGTCGGTCGATACCACCGTCAGTAGCGGCGGCAATGAAATGGTGTCTTCGGGAGGCATTGCGACCAGCACAACGGTCAGTAGCGGCGGCACCCAGACGATCTCGAGCGGTGGCTCATCGGTCGATACTACCGTCAGCAGTGGCGGCAACGAGGTGGTCTCCTCCGGCGGTATCGCAACCAGCACAACGGTCGACAGCGGCGGCACACAAACGATTTCGAGCGGCGGCTCGTCCGTTGACACAACGGTCAGCAGTGGCGGCAACGAAGTGGTTTCGTCCGGGGGCACCGCGACCAGTACGACCGTCAGCGGGGGCGGCACGCTGACGATTTCGAGCGGTGGCTCGTCGGTCGATACGACTGTCAGCAGCGGTGGCAACGAAGTGGTCTCCTCCGGTGGCATTGCGACCAGTACAACGGTCAGCAGCGGCGGCACCCAGACAATTTCGAGCGGCGGCTCGTCGGTCGATACCACAGTCAGCAGCGGTGGCAACGAGGTGGTCTCCTCCGGTGGTACCGCAACCAGCACGACCGTCAGCAGCGGCGGCACTCAAACGGTTTCGAGTGGCGGTTCATCGGTCGATACCACCGTCGGCAGCGGCGGCAACCAGGTAGTCGC
The DNA here is from genome assembly GCF_030511745.1 of Paraburkholderia sp. SECH4. Taxonomy (NCBI): domain Bacteria; kingdom Pseudomonadati; phylum Pseudomonadota; class Betaproteobacteria; order Burkholderiales; family Burkholderiaceae; genus Paraburkholderia; species Paraburkholderia sp. SECH4. The sequence continues at coordinate 52,889 of NZ_JALOCP010000048.1, read as the reverse complement.
CTCCGGTGGCACGGCGACCAGCACCACGGTCGACAGCGGCGGCACACAGACGATATCGAGTGGCGGGTCTTCGGTCGACACGAACATCAGCAGCGGCGGCAACGAGGTGGTCTCCTCCGGCGGCACCGCGACAAGCACAACCGTCAGCAGCGGAGGGACGTTGACCGTATCGAGCGGAGGGAATGCAAGTGGCACCAACGTGAGCAGTGGCGGATCCATCAGTACGGGTAGCGGTGGCACCGTCAGCCAGATTGTTGTCAACAGCGGAGCAGTCGACGTGGTGTCTTCCGCAGCGTCCCAGAACGACGTTCTCGTCAAAAGTGCAGGCCTGCTGGATGTCCGCACGGGTGGCAGCGCCACGAACGTGGTGCAACAGGCAGGCGGTGAAATGAGCGCCACGACTCTCTCACTTGTCTCTGGCGTGTACGTGTCGGGCGCGACCTCGAGCCATTTCTCGATCGGGAACAACAGTGCTTCCGGTGTTGTCATCGAGAATAGCGGCTACCTGGGTGTACTGGCGGCCGGTATCGCGGTCAACACGCGCGTCAACAGCGGAGGCGAGCTCGTCATCGCCGATGGCGCAACTGCAACCGGCATCGTGCAAAACAATGGTGCCGATCTGCGCCTCACCACCCTCTCCGAGGTGGCGGGCACATACGTCTCGGCCGGCACCTCCCGCACGTTCTCGGTAAACAGGGGCACGGCGTCAGGTGTCGTCGTCGAAAACGGTGGCTATCTTGGCGTGCTTGCTGGCGGCTCATCGCTCAACACAACGATCAATAGCGGCGGTACGGAAGACGTGCGCTCAGCCGGAACGACGATAGGCGCAAACATCAACAGCGGCGGTCAGCAGCTGATTCACTACGGCGCATCGGCCGTCAATGCCACGGTCAACGCCGGCGGCGTCCAGACGGTTAGCAGCGGCGGCTACGTCATCGGTACGAATGTAATGTCCGGTGGACAACAGAATCTCCTGTCAGGCGCCGAGTCCGTCAGCACCACGCTCAATAGCGGGGCTTCGGAGAACGTCGCATCGGGGGCGATCTCGATCAATACAATCATCCGGGAAGGAAGCACTGAGAACGTCATTGTCCAGGGGTATGCCTCCTCCTCCACCGTGCTCGGCGGCGGTACGCTCGTCGTCTCCAGCGGGGGCGTACTAAGCAATGGCGCCGTCAGCTCAGGCGGGACGGAAATGGTCCTGGCCGGTGGTTCGTCGACACAAACCACGGTCAACGACGGCGGGCTGCAGTACGTCGATGGCGCACCGGAGGGCTATGCCTACGCTGCGACGATCAATAGCGGGGGCACGCAGGAGGTGGCGACTGGGGGCACCGCGATCGGGACGCTCGTCAACGCGAGCGCATTCCAGCTCGTCGACAAAAACGGTATCGCGGTTTCGACCACGGTCTACGGCACACAGATAGTGTCGTCCGGCGGGTATGCAAGCGCGACAAACGTTCTCGCCGGCGGCACCACGCACCTTCTGGCCGGTGGTTCATCCAGCGATATCACCGTCACGTCCGGTCAGGCCATCATTGACGGCGTTGCAGACCATCTGCAGGCCAACGCATCAAGGATAGGAGGGACAGGCTCTGTACTTGGAGCGCTTGAGTTGACACCAGGAAGCACGCTCATCGCCGATACTCCTGGCACAGGCCTGCACGTCAGCGGTAACGTCTCGTTCGACACGGGATCAACGTACAACGTGACTCTGGTTAAGGGCGGACAGGTCGGCGTCCTCACTGTGACCGGTAACCTCACGATCGCCAGCGGCACGAAAATGGTTGTCACCGCTCAGGACGGCGCCTATTCGCCGGGCATCATCTATACGCTCGTGCATTATTCCGGCACTGAAACCGGCAGTTTCGTCCAGCCGACCAGCAACCTCGCCTACCTGACGCCGGTGCTCACTTACCAGCCGGGCTTTGTCAATATGCAACTGAGCGCGAACTCAACGTTCTCGCAAACGGGATTCGTCTTGCCGGGAGCCACTGTCAACGAAAGTAATGTCGCCAGCGCGCTCAACCGGATCTACGCTGGCAACGGGAATGTTGGAAACGCCATTACCAAGCAGTTGCTCGTCGCGTCTAACCCGGAGGCATCGAACGCCCTGGATCAGTTGTCAGGCGATGAGTCGGCCGTATCGCGCCAGATTGCTGAAGACCGGGTCGCGCAGGCGCAGGGCGTAATTGCCGACCGTATGGCTGCAGCAGGCTCCGACAAGCCGAACGGGTTGTGGGTGTCAGCTGCAGCTGAGCATGACAGCACAGTCGCGAATGGCTCCCTTGGGTCCACTGCGTGGCAGGACAGATCGGCGAGCCTGTCTATTGGCTACGACCATCAGATCAAGCCAACGACACGGGTCGGCGCCGCCTTGATTGCCAACAATGACGTGGTCGATTTCACGGACAGGAACGCTAATTCCTACATTAATGGTGCGCAGGTTGCGGTCTACGGGGCTTACACGCCGGAACACACCGCGGTCTATCTGTTTGGTATGGCCGGAGTTGGATACTGGAACAACGGCACGTCCCGTACTGTCACTGTCGGGCCGCTTTCAGGAACAGCGAAAGCTTCGTTCGATACCCTCAGTGAGGCAGTCTACGGTGAAACCGGGCTTAACCTGCAAGCTACTCTCGGCACCGTTCAGCCCTACCTCGGCGTACGAGCCGCGCATTACGCACAGAACGGCTACCGTGAAACCGGCAGTGACATGTTCGACCTGAACGTCCAGAATGCCAGCGATAACATGGTATCCAGCGTACTGGGCGTCCGGTTTACGGGCAACTCTGGCAGTCTGTTGAACCGCCCTATCCAGATGCAGACCAGCTTCGCTTGGGAGCATCGCCTGACCGGTACAGGACGCTCGGTGGTGGCCGCACTCTCGAGCAACCCCGACCAATCCTGGAAGGCATTTGCAACACCCGCGGATCGTGATGTTGTGCGAGCCTCCCTCGGTGCATCGTGGCAGGTCTCCCCTCGCACGACGGTCTATGGCAACGTCAACGGTGAAATCGGGTCCCACACCGAAGACTACGGTGTGCGCGTCGGCGTCCAGTGGAAGTGGTGACGAATCACTCGATGCGTTGACAAGCCGGGAAACCACGCAAGATGCATCGCTTGGTTCCCGGCTTGTTTTTTCAGGTCGCGCTACCGCAGCGCCCTCTCTGATTGACCTACGCCACAGGCCCTAAAGCTAGGACTGGATCGCCCAATACGGCATCGTTCCCAAATCCAGTATGTCGTTGCTCTGGATTCCGAAATAAATCGTCTTTCCGTAGAAAAATGGCATACCCAGGTCGAGATACGCCTGACCGAACAGGTTCGTATCGACGCCGATGTTGTTATAAGCCACGAAACTGTTGTTCACCATCGTGCTCATGGCGTTGGCGATCGAAAACGTCACGCCAGTTATCATGCTGCCGTTTGACCCGCCAAGGGCAGCCGTCAACGTTAACGCGGAAGTCGGACAATAGTAGGCTTGCGATGAGAACGTCGTTGGGCACTGTGTGATGGTCGCGTCAGGGAAGAAATACGCACCGGAACCGCTATCGATGATCCCGTTCATGGTTTGGCCGCCGTACGAAGCGCTCAAAGCGCTATCGGAATGAGTCAGCTGCGTGAGGGACGACGCCATCGTGTTGTCGGGTTGCGTGTCGATACCAAAGGTCATGGTCCCCGTTACCAGAGCACTCCCGGTTGCCGGAATACCAGGAAAGGTCAACACCACTCCATTATTGTCGCTTGCGAACCGCGTGGCCGGATTCGGCACCTGGTCTGATATCGGCATCGTCACCGCATGGCAGATTTGCCCCACGCAGTCGTAATAGATGGTCTGCGCGACTGATAAGCAGAGGCTGTTGCAGTCCCGCCGCAATGAACTGACGCCCAGAATCCCTTTTGCGCCAAGGGACTGTGCGCCGTTTGCTGCCATGTCCGCACCAAAGCCTGCACAATCGGCCGGCACGGTCGCGAATGAGTCATCGATGATCTGGATCGGGAGCGAAGACGCAGTTTCACCGGCTATTTTCAGATCGACCGATGAAATCGGACCCCACGAGTGACCAGAACCGAACTCCGAACATTCAGCAAGCGGCAGTCCCGTATTCGGGTTTGTTGAATTCGCAAGCCCCAAAGACGAAGGAAGAGCTGAGCGCAGCAGGCGTAGACCGGTCGAACCGGTGTCTACAAGCACATGATCGATCGTGGTGCAGTTGCTAGTGCCTGGAGCGCAAACCGTCAACGTGACGTACGGCGTGTTGAGCTGCGCATACGTCGAGTCAACTGTAACCGCCACCGTGTTCTGAGCCAGTGCGGTCGTAGTCGTCGCAGGTTGCTGAACCGTTGAGTTGCCGCTTGAGCTGCCAGTCTGTGTCGATGGTGCCGTGCCGCCACCACCGCCACCACATCCCGCAATGGCGAGTGCCAGCAGCCATGCTAAAAGCATCTTCTTCATGGTAGTCCTCGCTTATCGGATATCGGACAGGGAAACGCCAGACGGCACGGCGGCCGGAAGATAGGCATAGCCTTGAAAGTCGCCGGCGTGTCCGTACGACTGCACAACCAGATCGGATGAAGACAATCCGCGCTGCGACGGCCCTGCTGAATGAAGACCCGGGTCGGAGAGTTTGGCTTTTGAGAAACGGCTAAAGTAGCTTCCCAGCAATACGTCGAGGTTTGGCAAACGCGGGCCCGTCCAGGCGACCGCAAATACCAAATTGTTCGCCTTGGCGACGAATTCGCGGACAACAGTTCCCGATTCCAGGGTGACGGTGTTCACGCTGTATGCAGATGTTGCCCCGCTGTTTGCCGACGAGGCGCCCGATGCGCTGTAGCTTCGGGCGCTGATCGCTGCTCTGGGTGATGCCAGAACTGCCGACTGCACGTGAGCACTTCCGCCGCTGAGAGGAAAGCTGCCCAGAGCCGCATGTGCGAAGGTCGCGGCAAAAAGGCTCACCGGCATGACCGCCACAATGACAGCCCGATCGAGCATCCGCCGTATCGTTGCTCCTGACACTGCATATGATTGAATCACTTCTTATTTCCCCGTTTTTATTGGATTCTATTTGTTCAAAACGAATAGATAGAATCCTTTGGCCATTGATTATTCTACTGGTGGAACAAATGCATTGAAATATATCGGTCTGAAAGTTCCGCCTTTCCGTGGTCAATCTCGGATCGTTGGATCCATGGCCAAGACTTTCTCCCACGTCCTGGAAATCGGGTCTCGCTCGAACGCGCGCCTAACCCCATCGGCAAATACGATCTTCATCAAATCAAGGGGCGATCCGGTTACCAGGGGTTTTGCTTGAAACACTCTCAGCTGGTTCGCTTGTCCACAGGTCACTCAGCTTGAGATCTGTGTGTTCACCAGAGTGATGAGCTCTTCGCGAAACGCCTTTGTCCTTTCGACGTTAGCCATGCTGTTCCTCGCTATGCATCTGTTATCGGCACATGCACGCCGACCATGAGGAATTTTCAGTTATTTATGTTTCCCGGTCAACATATATTCGGCCAGAATCGCATCGAGCGCAGCGCCTAAGTTACGCAGCCCGTGTTGTTTACGATATGCCTCCAAAAACGCCTTGGAACGGGCCTCTACCGCTGCGTCGAGGCGGACCTTGCCGACGTTGGCCACACGCTCGCGGTGAGCCACCTTGCCCGCTCTAAGCTGTTCCTGTCGTCGCTCTGGTGTCAGGGACGCTGGGCGTCCACGACCACGCTTTTCTTCACTCATTTAAACGACCTCAAGCACTTCGCGAACCGCCGTTTCCAACTGGGTAAGTTCGACATACAACGACTCACATAACGGACTGTCAAACGCGGGTGACAGGAAACAGCACGAAAACCGAATCATGTTGTTAGCCGTACGAACCGCACCGGGACGTGTCGTGCTGAGCAGGCTAATCGCCTCTTTAGTCAATGTGGTTTGTGCGGTCACTATGGTTTCCCGGCTATTCGCCCACTTGCTGAATGGCGAGGCATGCCGCGATCTGATATTCGACCGGTTCAAGTATCCAGAGGTTGTCGTTACCCGGATACGCACCCAGCATTGAAAGAGCACGGTTCATCTTGGCCCCAATGGTTTGCCCCCACGAAAGCTCCTTGACAATCTCGGCAAACGTCCACTTCACTTTCGTCATTCTGAGCAGTCCTTTCTGGATTGAACCCGTGGGAGACCATTCAGCCGGTCCAACCTAACCAGCAACAGGCCGAGCCTTCAACAATGAACAGGCGACGCCCAGGACAGCTTGCTCGTCAGGTTCTCTCGAAAAAGCGACGGCAACTTTTGGGGTTTCGGACCGCGATCCGACTTGCGCACCCGCTTTGTCGTACAGGCGTGACGCCTGAATCCACGTTGAATCGCCACCACACGCACCGACGCGCTGATATTCGATCACAGCAACTTTGCCTTCCGGTGCTGTCACTGTGCGGCGCTCCCAGTAACTCACGCGTCCATCGTTTCGAAGCGCAATGGAGTTCGCATCCACGTAGAGCCCATTCACTTGGTTAGGGCTCCACTGAACAGCCCTCCAATCCGATCCAGAGTCCGGGGGAAGCTCCGCTTTGGCAGCAATTGCGACCGTCATCAGTCCAGCAGCCAGAGTTAGTTTTTTCATAGTGTTTTGTTCCAGTTTAAAGAGTGGCGACGCGCAGCTCGCGGCCTATGGGCATTCCACGTGGCGGCTTTTCCGCTGCCTACTGATACTCAGGAATTGTCGCAAACTCAGCGGAGGTCGTCTGTTAATCCACACCGCGCGCATTTCTCGCGAGCGTAATCTAGATCGCCGACGATTTTTCTGTCGGTCTCTTCCCATTGCGGCCCGACGAGACAGCATTTGACCTTTCCAACAATGTCTGATGCCTTGCAGTTGTCCGGGGCCTTGCATAGCTTCATCGCTTTCGCTCCTTTTCCTATGGTTTGCCAACTCGCTTCGCCGCTGGCAAATCGCCACAACGCAGCCAGCTCGATTCGTCTTCTACCCACGACCGTCGGTCATGTGCCGTGTAGTCGAAGTTGCGCAGCCTAAACCACACCCACCACGCGACAAAGCGGGATTCAGTTTCGCGGACTGCGTCGCCCTGCGCATCTGTGAACGAACAATAGAGTTAGACACAACGCAATCAATAAAATCAGTCACCTAGCGACTCACGTGATCGCGCTCCTTCGAAATAGAGTTTGACACGATATCAACTCAAAGCGATCCGAGAAGATATCTTGCGACAAAACAGTTTGACACAACCTCGTGGACAAAATCGAGACGTCATTGCTCATGCCCGCAAGCGTCATGCTCGCGCGTCTCTTTTCTCGCCGAACGCCCGCTGCGGGGAACAGGCTATCGGTTGGGTCGAGCGCGTCCCTCGTACAGAAAGCTCATCGACTTCGGGCCGGGCGCGTAACCCGTGTCGAGGTGGTCAATGACGAAGCCGCCGCTCTCAATCATGAGCGCAATAGGCCGATTCAGATGGCAACCGCCGCTGATGCACTTCCAGGCGGGCGTCAAGCGGTTCTGCCATTTACACACGCGTTCGTCCGGCGCGAGACCGTGCTCGACGAAGAGCAGGTGCCCGTCTGGTTTCAGCACGCGGCGCATTTCTTCCAGCGCACGAAGCGCCTCCGGGATCGTGCAAAGGGTCCAGGTGGTGACGACCGTATCAACGCTTCTGTCTTCCAGCGGGATGGCTTCTGCCGAAGCGTCCAGAAAAGTCACCGGTCGCCTCGCCTGCTTCGCGTTGCGCCGCGCCATAGCCATGAGCCTAGGATCGGGCTCGAGTGCGAGAACCTCTCTCACGCCCGCTTCGTACAGCGGCAAGTTCAGGCCTGACCCCGCACCGATCTCGAGCACCGTGCCTTGGGCCCTACCGATGACCCGCTCCCGGTAGGGCCCAAGGAACGTATTGCGCATCGCGAGATCGCAAAGATGCGGTAGAACGACATTGCGGTAGAAGCCCATGTCCTGTCTCCCCTCTCCCATACAGCGACGCGTGTCCGAGGTGCGCTCGTCCCGCAATCGTCGAACCGCCTTTGGTACTACTTGGGGCGCGTGCACGCGTTGGGCACCGCCGGTCCCAAAGGGCATCGATATCCCCGGCGCCCGCGCCTCACCGTGCGTCTGATTTCACCTACTTCGGCTGCGCGCTACAACCCGTAAATACGGCTTGAGCGTCTTGAAGCCCTGCGGATACTTCTTCCTGGCGTCTTCATCGGAAACGGACGTCGGGATGATGACGTCGTCGCCCGGCTTCCAGTTTACCGGAGTAGCAACAGAGTGTTTCGCGTTCAGTTGCAGAGCATCGAGCAGGCGCAGCACCTCATCAAAATTGCGGCCGGCGCTCATCGGATAGACGAACATGGCCTTGACCTTCTTGTCGGGCCCGACGATGAACACTGCACGTACCGTGGCATTGTCTGCTGCGCTTCGCTGTCCGCCGCTCGCGTTCGGGTGAATCATGTCGTAGAGCTTCGCGACCGTGAGGTCCGCGTCGCCGATCATCGGATAGTTAACCGCGTGCCCCTGGGTTTCTTCGATGTCACCGACCCATTTTTGATGGTCGCTGACGGGATCGACGCTGAGTCCGATAATCCTGGTGTTGCGCTTGTCGAATTCCGGCTTCAGACCGGCCATGTATCCCAGCTCGGTGGTGCAAACGGGGGTGAAATCTTTTGGATGCGAGAACAGAATAGCCCACTTGTCTCCGATCCACTCGTGAAACCGGATCGTTCCTTCAGTTGTCTCGGCCGTGAAATCGGGCGCTTCCTCGCCAATGCGGATCGACATGTCAAACCTCCACTACGTGTATGAATCGGAGTAACCATGCCGCGAAACAGCGGGCACTCCGGGTTGAGAATCACGAATATTCGGCAATAGCATTCGTTGCGACAGTTCCAACGAAATGACCATCCCGTGACCGCGGCGTCATGAGAATTTCGCCGGGAACCGCCGACTACGGCGATACCCGGCTATTACCCGGCTCGGATCACGGCTGTATAGCCAGCATCCGAAATGGCTCTGACCATCTCACCGGACGACACGTCGGAAATGATGGTCACGCATTTCGCACCAACATCCACGGTGACCGAAGCCGCGGGGTCTGCTTCCCTCACGGCCTCCGTGATTGCGCGCGCGCAATGCTCACAGGTCATATCATCGACTGAGAACTGCATGATCTTGCTCTCCAGTTTTACGCCAGCATGTGGGTCTTGTCACGTATTGACGCGACCAGCGGTCGGGAGGAAGGATGCTCAGCCCATTGGACGGCGATCGTGTATGAAAGTATCCGTTTCCGAATCAACGGGGCGGACGTTGTCCGCCTCGATCCGTTGTATGCCTTGCAGAATCGCGCAGCTTGACCGGCTGTCGCCCGCACATTGCTGCGCGAGTTGATCGAGCGAATCGCGCATGGACGTCAATTCGGCTATCTGGGCGTTGAGTTCCGCGATGTGTTTCAAGGCAACGGCCTTGACGTCGGAGCTGGCCCGGTCCTCGTCGCGCGACAGGGCCAGCAACTGCCGGACGTGTTCGATGGGAAAGGCGAGCGAGCGCGCTTGCCGGATGAAACGCAGGACGTGAACGTCGCTATCCTTGTAGATCCGATAGCCTTTATCGGTGCGCCCGTGCGGCTGAATCAGGTCAATACTTTCGTAGTACCGGATCATCTTGACCGACATGCCAGTGGCCTTGGCGGCGTCTCCAATGTTCATGGTTGTTCCCCTCCAATGGTTATCCATAGATTTAAACGCGTTCGTGGCGTTCACTCGGCGAGCGCCACCACTTGAGAAGAAGTGCATTGCCCACGACGCTGACGCTGCCAGGCCTCTCGCTGCCAGAGCGTGCCTGTCTTGCATGTGCCGGTTGTACATCTGCCGCATCGTCATGAGAAAGTTCAGGCGGCGACGTGCGCGTACTCCCAATGCGGTCATGAGAGCATGCCGCATGGGCGTTCTTGCCGGGGTGAACGCACGCGATGGCGCATTCGCCCAGCACGGCACGGCAGCCGTCGCGTATCGCTACTTGGTGATACGCGATTGGGGCTGCCGATCCTGCGCCGTGTCGCTCGAAGGCGATCGATGATCGTCCTTGTTGGAGTGCATGCCCTTCATCATGAAAAGCATGGAGAGCGGGCACAGAAGGAACAGCAGGTAGGGACCGAGGCCCAGCACCAACGTCCGGAATTGCGGCAATGCCGCGTAGGCGAGCGCCAGGACAGCCAGCATGGCGACGCCCGTGATAACCATTGTTTTCGTGCATTTCATGGTATTGCTCCTAAATCAAAGCCCGGCGATTGCCCGAATCAACAGGCACTACCGAGTCATTTCGCGGGTGGGGTCTGGATCTTGTCGGCGTACTTGAGCATGATGTCGCCCATCGCCTTCATCATTTCCCCGTGCATCTGCATGGCGAGTCTTTCGTTCCCAGGAGGGAGCTGCCCCATCATCGGGCAGCTGCGCATCATCTCACCGCTCATCATTCCCCCGCCCATCATGGCGCCGCCATGATCGTGCATGCCCGATGGCGGTGTTCCTGCCGCCGAGCTGAAACCACTCGTCCCCAACAGCGCAAGGGCGAGCAACACAGCAGCCACGTATTTGGTATGCATATCAATCTCCTTGGTTATTCCAGAAATCGAGAACTGAAGTTCGTGTGTCCACCCCCCGTGGCATCGGACGAATATCTCTGGCTGAATCCGGCAAGCCGAGATGTCACCGTGCCGGCTCGAGGACGTACGCGCGCGTTGACGCCTGCGTACCGTCTTGACGCCCAATGCCAGCGAAGGGAGCTACAGAACCTGAGGGGGGCGCTGCGGAAGGTCGGGGATGAATTGCGGAAGAAGTGCGGCGTCGAATGACGCGTAGACGGGCATAGCGGTGGCGGCGACCACCGCCACCAGGGGTGCCGGGATCGCTGCAAGATTGCAGCCAGCGCTGCCGATACTGCCGTGGCAATCGGACTGGTGCATGGTTGATACGGGAGTGGCCGCGTGGGTCGCGCCAGCCGGGGCTGCCGTATGCTGCACTGCCGGTTGGTGCATCGTCGTAGGCGATGCGCTCATAGCGCCTGACATATCCGGACAAATTGATACCGACGCGGCAAAGCCCGCCAGGGGCAGCCAGGCGATCAGCAGATACAGTATCAATTTAACGGCGTGTTTCACGTGTCGGTTCAGACTCAGAATAATGACTTCAATCAGGCGATGCTTGTACCCGGACTCGCATCATGATGCGAGCGCCGCACCGCGGTCGGCGGTTTTATGATCCAGTATCTGCCGGATATCGGGGCGGCTGATCCCTTCCAGAATCGGACAGTGAGGCCGTCTGTCGCCCGAGCAATGCCGCGCGAGATAGGAGAGCGTGTCGCGCATTATGACGAGCTCGGCAATGCGGGCGTCCAGTTCGCCGATGTGCCGTGTCGTGATCGCCTTGACTTCCGCGCTCGCGCGATCCCGATCCTGCCATAACGAAAGCAGTTGCCTGATCTGCTCGATGGGGAATCCCAGCGTGCGTGCTTGCCGGATGAAACGCAGCACGTGAACGTCGCTGTCACCGTACGTCCGGTAACCACTGTCGGATCGCGCAGCGACCTGTACCAGGTCGATACTTTCGTAGTATCGGATCATCTTTGCCGAAACACCCGATGCGCTGGCCGCCTGTCCGATATTCATTCCACACCTCACCTATTCCATTGCCGCGGCTTGCTAACAACATCGCCGGAGCGGCATTTAAACGCTATGCGCCCCACGCTCCGACAGAGCGACCCGAGGGAAAGCCCGCGACGCCGTTTGCGTCCTGCGCCGTTCCAACCTGATTTCACTCTAGACCTTCCAGTTACGGGAATGTCAAGGTTTTTTGAGGGAATTGCCCCATCAAAAAAGACCTTGACCTGCCCCCTTGACACTCCAGCGGTGGGAGTGTCTAGACTCCGCTCCATCGTTCGATTACGCGGTGTGCAGGCACGGCAAGACAGTGGACGCCTGTGAATGTCATCAGTCGGCGTTGCCCTCTTCGAGGGCGATCCGGATGGCCAGAATCACGGCAATCATGCCGCCCCAAGAGATGAAAATAATGCAGAGTGCGATAACAATGAAGGCGACGACTGTGCAATCCGGGGACCGGATGGCCGGACCTGCTGCAAGCGAATTCGCATGTCCCACGCGATGGTTTGCCGGCGTGCCGGGTGCGTTGACCCTCCCCCAACGCGAGGCCTGACCCGACTCATGCGCCGCCGCACCAAGCGTACGTTTACTGTCATAACGCTGCTCATCGCGCTGTTCTTCAGCCAGATGTGGGTCGCGGCGTATGCCTGCGCAACAACACCGCATTCCACGTCGACACACCAGACGGTAACGGCCGTCGCCTCTGATGGACACGGTGATCTCCGCGATCATCACACTGCCGCGGTTTGCCATGCTCACTGCGACAATTCGGCCCAGCCTGATCATGCCGGACAACCGGCGCCGTCACCGCTCGCCTGGCTGCCGCTCATCTGGGGCGGCTCCGCGATACCCGAACTGGCCGTCCAGCAGCACCTGCCCGCGCAGTTCGAGCCGATCATGATATCGGCGCCTCCCCCTCCTCGAATCCTGTTCCAGGTTTTTCGCACGTAGCCCCTGACGGCTGAACGTTGGTCGTGCCTTGCGCAAGCTGGCACGCGATCCCGCTCACCCGTTCGGAGGCCTCCATGCCCTTCCCACCTCGTGGTCATTCGCCGTGCGCGACAGCATGTATTGCTGGCACGGCTGCCGTCCTGCGTGGACGTGCTCACATCCGACACGTTGCCGCCATCTGGCGAACCAGACATCGCTCTGGCGATCGCGTCGGTGCGAAATCGCGCCCTTCGCACGATCCGGGTCGACGCTCCGGGCTCTCCTGAAACCGGGTGATCGCAGTGTTTGTTTAGCCCTGGCGGAAAGGCCTGCAGGCCCGGCTGTGCGCGCCCGTTTCCAGGCATTTCTCGCCGTTGATTTCCGTCACTGCGCATCCGCGCATGACGCTGTTTTCCTTACTTCTGATGGAATCGATCATGAAAGTTACTATCCTGCTGAACCGCACGGTCCTCGCGACATTGCTCCTTTCTGCCTCCGTTACGGCCTTTGCCGGTGGTGGCGGTGGCCCCCGTGGCTCCGGCCCCACCCCCTATTCGTCACCTGCTTCGCGCGTCGAGCACGTTTCGGCGAACACCGAGCGGGCCGTCCCGCTCGCGGCGGATACCGCACCCGTCGCCGATGACCAAGTCACCCACGGCAAGACCCGGGCGCAGGTCCGCGCGGAGTTACTGCAGGCCGAAGAAGCTGGCCTTGTGCCCGTTCGCAGGAACGACTACCCGCCCAGCGCCGAGACGGTCGCTCGCAACCGCGTGCGATTCCAGCAGATCGAGCAGGCGTGGAAGGCGGGCGGACAGCTCACCGCTTCGGACCAGTAACGGGCGCACTGTCATGACCCCGGAGCTGAGCCGATGAACGCGGCCGTTCGCACGGTCGGAGAGTCGGCGGCGCTCCGGGTCGACGCATGTCGACGACCCGTAAGTCGCGCGGTCGCCACAACTTGTCCGGGCGCGAAGGTCCGCGCCGGCACGTGCCTTCACGAGAGGACCGCGCATCGCCGTCGCGGCGTATTAACGCGCGACGTCTTTCAGACATTCAAGGAACCAACCATGAAACTCACTACCTTGCTCAATCGTTCAGTCTTCGCGACGCTACTGCTGTCAGCGTCCGTATCCGCCATTGCCACTCCTCCCCGTCTCCCACAACCGGACTGGCATCCGTATGTCAACGCGGCGTCCACGTCTGCTCCGTTACTGGCAGAGGTTGAGGTCACCCGCGCATCTGAGCCGACGGTAGCTGCCAACCCCGCGCAAGACACCGGGACGGTCGTCAGCGCAGGGGCAGCCGCTCATGGCAAAACGCGGGAACAGGTCCGCACGGAATTGCTGCAAGCGGAAGAAGCGGGCTCAATACCGATTGGGAACGTTCGCTACCCGGCCAGCCCGGACTTGATGGCGCGCAACCGGATGCAATTCCAGCAGGCGGAAAAATGGTGGCGAGCGAGGGGACAGCTGAACGCTTCAGGACAATAAAGGCGCGTCCGGCTCGCGAGAGATTAGTAGCCGCCAGAACGTCTCTTCGCGAGGTCGATCATGTGGCAAACGTAACGATCAGCACATTGTTCCAGCTGCGTTCTACCGTGAAAGCTGGTGCTTCGTCGCGGGTGCAAATCGACATGTTTACTCTTCACCGTATGCGTGAGTCGGAGCATTCCGGCGACGAGTGGCGTTGCACACTCCGGATTGAGAAACACGAATGATCGTGACGTTCCCCTCAGGAGCGAGATGCCGATTCGCGAACGAGATGCGGTCATCGCACCCAGCCGCGCTTTGGCCGCACTAGGTGCGGTTCGATGGCTACCGCGGACGACTTGTTACACGCGTACCAGAAGCCGATCGCGTCCAACTGAATGCGACCCACTCCGAGTAAAGTCGACGATTGCTGAACGCTGCATTACCGAACATCTCAATGTCATGGTTCATCGCGGCAAAGGCGTCTGACTCAAGGTATAGTCCCGCGCACGCACCGGATCGGAAACGCCAGTCCAGCCAGGCGTTGCCAGATTCTCCGAATCGTGTCACGTGACCCCGGCGTCGGTGGAGTAGACCGTCGCTGAGGTGAACTCATAGGCGGCGATGTCTTTGCACTTTCTAGACGCTGCAACCAACTGCAGCGGATTGTTGGGGTTGATGGTGATACTGCTTTCACTTCTTGCGTCGCTCCGACTGGCGCCGAGAGTCACCTGAATGTTGGCCGTTGCTCCCTATCCTTTTCGTGCGCGCTTGTTCACGGATCCGCACGGCTGGCTCGCGCCTGCACAAACGGGCCGACTCGATCGCGCCTGTCAGATCTGAAGCGCACCGCCACCAACGCAACGCGATCCACCGCCGTCGATACGGTGGATCGTGCACGCCGCTCACGCTGACGCACAGCTGCGCACGTCTATCCGAGGTAGTCTTGCATCGCGCGAAAATGCGGACGCCGATATGCAGCCGCCGTGACGACAGACGTCAGCACGTTGGCGAATCTTCACACTTCGCGCTGGTCGCCTATCCTTTGCCTTCAAGACGCTTGACTTCCTGTTGAGCTACATGCGCCACCATGGCCATGGCTGCTCTCTGAATGCCGATACCCCCGGGACTGGCGACAAGCGTGGCGATCCGCTGGATCGCGACACCCAGCAGAATATCCAGTTCGGGTCCCCAGGGCGGAATATGTACGATATGCCCGCCCACGATCTCGTCGCCACCGCCGTCCTGAATGATGCCGTCCAGAATCTGGGCGACCTGCCCATACAGGCCGGGTGGAATCCTGACCTGTACACGGGCCGGCACGATGTCGGTCCAGAGTTCCTGGATACCAGTCCGGGTGTCCGTCCAGAGCGGATAGAATCCCCGCGTGCTGGCGTCCAGCCCGAAGTAGTCACCGATGAAGGTGACGTTGGAATCTCCATGGGACCACGGTGCGTCGATGGCCGGATCCCATGGCTGGTCCGTCACGGTGGCACGATCGAACGAGATCCCGCCATCAACCGACTGGGCAATCATCACATCGATGAGTGGCGTCGATGGCTTGGGTCCGAACTCGTAGAAGGCGCACCCGATCACGCCGTTGGGATCAGTGACGATCTGCGGGTGGAAGTGCTGCAAACCCGAGGGTAGCGGTCCTGCCAGCAACGGCTTTCCCGAGAGACCGGTGGGCCAGCTAGCGCCACCGTCAGGCGACACTGCGCAGTAGATACGGGACACGCCTTCGCGGAAGTCGGCCCATGCCACGGCGACCGTGCTCCCGAAGACGCTGACCGATGGGATCGTCAGCACGCGAAAGTTTCCGCCCGGAAACACCGGCCACCCATGAGGCGCCGGCAATCCGGCATTGAGCGTCGTCACGCCCGTGGCCGGCGATACCGCCGGCGCAAAACTGTCGCCCCCGTCCGTCGACACGATCATCTTGATCTCGCTTCCCGCGATCCAGGCGATATAGATGTCACCGTTGGCCGCGACTCTTATGTCCGGTGAAAACGAATCATTGACGAGCACCGTGCCGGCGGGCGTCACGCCAGGTCCCGCACCGATCCAGGTCGCGCCATGGTCTGTGGTGCGTGCGAACCGCATGTCGGATCCGTCGTCCCAGACTGCATAGACACGGCCGCGAAACGGACTCGACGGATTCGTGTCTCCTGCCGCCCACTGCTTGTCATCGCCAGCGCTGTTGTGGATCGGCAGCGGAGCGCTCCAGGTCTGTCCACCATCCGACGACTGGTAGATCACGATACCGACAGTGTCGAAGGTCGGCGGATTGTTGCCCGACAGACCCACCAGATAAACGTTTCCCACATCGTCCCAAGCAAGCGCAGGGTCGGTGAGAAGCGTAAAGCCGGGTAGCGCTAGGGCGGCAGAATCATGCCATGAGAGGCCGCCATCCGTGGAGTATTCGGTGGCCAGAATGAAGTCGTAGTTGTGAATGTCCCGGAACTTCTTGGATCCCGCCACGATCTGTTTCGGGTTATTGGGATTGACGACGATATTGCTTTCGCTTCTCGCGTTGTTCACGCTCGAATCGTGCGTGACCTGGATATTCGACATGATCCCCCCTTATCGGTTCTTCGAAAGGTCGAGTGATTGTCCGCCGCGAAACCTCCATTCATGGTTCTGGTCACGAAGACGTGACCAGAACCATGAAAAGGTCCCGGACGGTAACGGCTGGCCAGTGGAGCCCGACAGCCCGGCTCGATCAACCCAGCTGGGAAAAGGTGCTTCACAAAATCATGTGTAGTCAACGATGCGGGCAGGCCGATTTTGTAACGTGCACGCAGTAAGAGCGGGAGGCCGATGGTACGTGGCGTCATCACCCCTTTTTGCGCGCCGAAGAAGCACGTTGTTTCGGTTCGTGGCTCGCGTGCTCGGCATGGCCGCGAACGAGTTCCAGGGTAGCGCTGCCGGTGGTGACATGGCCGTCATTGCGCTGGAAGATGGTCAGCTTTGTCGGCGCGTCGAGATCGAATGCCGTGGGAAGCTTGACCGATAGCTTCAGGCGAACCGTCTGCCCTGGTTCAACCGCAAAGCCGACTCCGGCCACTCGATGGGTCAGGTTCCAATGCTTGCCAGTAAGCTTGGCGCCGTGCATGTGATTCCCGTCAGGTACAGGCGGCTTCTCCCCCTTCCTGGGCGGAAGCACTTCAAGAATCATCGGAACGTCCTCGAGCCGGTGGCCCTTTTGGACGAAGACCTCGATGAGCTTTGTATGGCTGTACGGGCTGCCGATGATGAAGGGCAACTCGATCAGGCTCTCGGCATCAGCGAAGACATGTGCATAGGACAGGTTGCGCTGACAGACGTTGTTGTCGCCCCAGAAGTAGCTGCCGTAGTCGCACGTGCCGGGCGAGACCAGCAGGGGCGCACCATCAAGCCCGCCTGCGGAGTCGTTGTTGTCCCCGCGCGCCTCGGCCAGGAGGCATGGGTGCCAGGTGCCCTCCTGAGGAATCTGGGCGGCTGGCCAGCGAATGGGTCCGAAGATACGGGTGGCGCCCACTGCCAGATTCATCGGCGCACTCTCACCGAGGTACAGGTGCCTCTGCTGGACCGCTGCTGTCTGCCAGTCGCCCGGATACCAGTCCTGCGG
Organism: Paraburkholderia sp. SECH4; assembly: GCF_030511745.1. Taxonomy (NCBI): domain Bacteria; kingdom Pseudomonadati; phylum Pseudomonadota; class Betaproteobacteria; order Burkholderiales; family Burkholderiaceae; genus Paraburkholderia; species Paraburkholderia sp. SECH4. The sequence goes on along the minus strand of NZ_JALOCP010000048.1, from coordinate 35,225 downwards.
ATAGCGAAACTCCAGACCGGGCAGCGCATCGAGTGCGGGATAGTTGCCCACGGTGACCGCGAGCGTGACGTTCTCCGCGGGATTGGGCCCGAGGTTGCTGATCTTGCCGTAGATGAAATGATCCGTCACACCGTCGCGCAGCAGATCCTGATCGACCCAGACAGCATTGCCGTCCTGCTGCCGGCGCACGATCAGATCCGGAGCCTCCCAGTGATTGCCGGGTGACGGGACAGTTCCAGTGTCGCTCGAGGAGTCCCTGATGTAGACGTTCGCGGGACGGACCGCGACACGCGCAGTGAACATTTCCTGGGTACCGGTGCGAGTGTCCATCCAGAACGGGAAGAACCCGAGCAGGCTCGCGGCCAGACCGAAGTAATCGCCAATGAAGGTGACGTTGGGATCTCCGTGCGCCCAGACGGCATCCACTGTGGGGTCCCACGGCATCTCGGTCACCGTGGCCCGATCGACGAAGGTTGCCGCGTTGTCGGCCGACGCTGTCAGGACAACGTCGATCAGCGGTGTCGTGCCGCCGCCCTTCGGCCCGAAGAGATAGAAATCGCAGCCGACGTCCCCCTGTGGCGTGCAGGCAAGCTGCGGCTGGAACTCGTGCTGATCAGGGGCAGAGACAGCGCCGCCGCTCATCAGCGGCATGCCGGAGCCACTGCCCGCCTGCCAGACGGCTCCGCCATTGTTGGAGCGCGCATAGTAGATGCGGGCGACTCCCTGTCGATAGTCGGCCCAGGCAACAACCAGGTCGGTCGCATTGACGCCGACACAGGCCGTCGCTACCGTGGGCGTCCGGAAAGTGCCACCAGGTAGCTGGCCGGGCAAGCCCGTGATTCCGCTCGCAACCGTGGCCGGGTTCGAGAACGAATCCCCGCCATCGGTGGATTTGACGAACTGAATGTCGGCGCCGGCGATGAAGAAGATGTAGACGTTACTGTCCGCGGCCACGACGACCTGGGGTCCGAACGATGCCGGAGCAAGCGACGTTCCGACCGGGTTCGCTCCGGTCCCACGCCAGCTGGTTCCGTAGTCGATCGTGCGCCCGAAGAGCAGTCCACCCGGACCGTCCCAGGCAGCGTAAACACGGCCATGATAGGGGCTGCCGGGATTGGTATCGCCTGCGGCCGACTGCTTGTCATCGCCAGGCGCCGAGTGAATGAGGTTCGGAGCGGACCAGGTCAAACCACCGTCCGTAGACTTGTACACGGCGATGGCCATCGGCTCGGGTCCCTGAAACGGAAGAGCGACGAGATACGCGCCTCCGACATCATCGAAGACGACCGTCGGATCCGAAACGCCGTCCCAGCCCGCGAGGAGCCCGAGGGGCGCAGCCTCCTGCCACGATCGACCCGCGTCGAATGTCGAATACGCGGCGAGCGAGAACGCATAGGTGTGCGGGTCGGTGAACCGTTTGGACGACGCGACCATGTTGTACGGATTGGTCGGATTGACTTCTATCGTCGATTCACTTCGGTCATTGCTGGGGCTGGCATCGCAGGTGACGCGGATGTTGTATCGTGGTCCAAGAATGAGCGGGAGCATCGTTCCTCCTAGCCCTACCTTCGCAAGCTCGGCATTGTTCGCTGGTGAGGCCGAGGCGGAATATGGCGTAGATATTGAATTTCGCTTGATTCTTTGACTCGGAGATGCTACATGAAAGAACATGCATATCTTCGAACGGGAAGTCAACGGTCATCGCTACCGTATCGCGGCGCAGTCCGTGTGGGATGCCCAGCGCGGCCGCTCCGTTGCACGCCAGATCGTGCTGGGACCGGTCGATCCGCCGCGAGTCGCGGATCTGAGTGCGACCCAGACGGTAGGCACGCGCAGCGTCGGCGACGTCGGGGCGTTGATCTGGGTCGCCGAACAACTGGACCTGGTCGGGCAGATCGATCGGGCCTGCGGCGGGGTTGGCGCCAAAGGCGGCCCGTCGGTGGGCGAGTTGGTGGTGGCGGTGGCGATCCAGCGCGCCTGTGCACCGGGACCCAAGCGGGAGCTCGGTGAGTTTCTCGATGCGAGTCTGCCGCGCCTGTCGTGCTTGCCCGGCTCCGCGTTCACGGGCCAGGCCTATCATCGCGTCGCGCAGCAAGTGACCAATGAGCAGTTGGAGCAGGCGCAGGTGGCCATCGCGAAGGCTGCCGTCGCGCGCTTTGGGCTCTCCGCCGACGTGCTCGCGTTCGATACGACGAACTTCGACACCCACATCGACACGCAGACGCCCGGCGAGCTGGCCCGACGGGGACACGCCAAGAGCAAGAGAAGGGACCTGCGCGTGGTCGGGCTGGGCTTGCTGGTCAGCGAGACGGGCCATGTGCCGCTGTTGTACCGGACGTATCCCGGCAACGGCTCGGACCAGGCGGTGCTCGCGGCGTGCCTGACAGGGTTGGCGCAGTTGCACGAGGCGCTGGACAGTGCCGAGGGTCGCGAGCGGCGAGCGCAGCGCACGGTGGTACGAGACGGCGGGTTCTGGAGCCCGCAGCTCGAACTCGATCTGGATGCAGCCGGCTACTACAGCCTCATCTCGTTGCCGCTGGGGCACAAGGCCGCGGAAGAGGCGCTGCAAATGGCGGCACAACGCGGTGCGATGAAGCCGCTGTCGGGGAAGCTCGGTGACGTGCGGGCGGCGCGGATGCGAACGACCGTTGGCGAGTTGGACCGCACGCTCGTGGTGGTTGAGAGCCAGGAGCTGCTGGCGGGCCAGAAGCGCGGGATCGCGGTGGCGCTGCGCAAGGCGAAGGCGGAATTGAGCACGCTGCAGGGGTTGGTCGAAAAAGGCCGCATCACGCGCAGTCGGCTGGAGCTGCGGGTCAAGAAGGCGCTCGCTCGGGAACATCTGGCGAGCTTCGTGGTGACCACCATCGCCGGGAGCGAGTCGGCACCGACCTTGCACTGGCACGTCGATGACGCATTGCGTCGCACGCTGGAAAGGACACGGCTGGGCAGACGGGTGCTGTGTACGGATCGGCACAACTGGAGTACAGGGCGTATCGTCCACGCCTTCCGGGGGCAGTGGAATGTCGAGGAGTTGTTCCGCCGGGCGAAGAAAGGGGGCGTGGTTCCCTGGGGCCCGTCGCACCAGTGGGCCGACGGATCGCTGCGGCTGCACACCTTCGCGACCGTGCTCGGCCTGATGCTCGTGAGCCTGGCCAAGATCGCACTGCACACCGAGGCTTCGGCCCGTCGGATGATGGAGGCCCTGGCCGAAATCAGGGTGACCCTGGTGAGGACGAAGACCGGAGCAACCGGACGACGGCCCACCGCGATGCTGGCGCCGGAGCTCACGGCCGAGCAGCGGCGTGCCGTGAAGGTCTTCGAGCTGCAGCGCTGGGCACCAACATTATTTCATGTATGAGTTCAGAGCCAAATTTGGCCATCAGTGAAGGACATAATCCGTCGATTTGACACCTTGTTTTGCGAAAGTCGGGCTAGGTAACGCCATTGGCAGTAGCCTCTCTATTTTCTAATCCACCTCGGGAAACAGTTTTGCATCCGTGGTCGACACTCAGAGAGGGATTGGACTACGAATCCCCGTTGTTGTTAGCTCTAAGACGAACTGACCCGGCTAGATTCGCAGTCGACCACCGCAAATTTTTCGATGACCCGGGCGACCCTGATAGGGGAGCGGTGGTCGGTAGGCATCACGCACGGTGCGGGCGTACTCGCGTACCATGTATATCGTTTCGCGCCGGGCCAGCATGCGGCAATCAACTGAGGGTCGACAACGGCAGTTCGACCGTGGGTTTTCGAGACATGGCTGTCAGCGCTGACCCAGGGGCTTCGCGGCCAGCGGCTGCAGACATGTGCATGACTTGCATCACCGCTGTTCACTCCTTCAGCAGACGCCCAACATCGGCTGCCATCGCATCGATGCTCGTCCCGGGGCTCATCAACAGACGCAAGTGGCCTGTCGGATCGAAGACATAGATCGCGCTCCCGTGATCGACGCTGTAGTTGCCATGCGCGTCGGCCTTCTGCGCGCGGTAGTAGAATTTGAACTCGCTGGCCACGGCCGCGGTGCTGTTCTCGTCGCCGTAGAGGCCGAGAAAGCTCGGGTCGAACGCGGAAACGTATTGCGCAAGCACCTGCGGGGTGTCGCGCCTGGGATCGACGGTGACGAAGAGGCCCTGCACCCGGTGGCCGTTTTCCCCCAGCTTGCCGCGAACCCCGGCTATCTCGGCCATAGTGGTCGGACACTGGTCGGGGCAATGGGTGTAGCCGAAGAAGAGCATCACCACTTTCCCCCTGAAGTCGGCGAGGCTCCGCGGTTTGCCAGTGTGATCGATCAAATGAAAATCGCGCCCCCAGCGAACGCCGGTGATGTCGGAGGACACGAATCGTGGCGGTGTCGATGGAGAGCCGGCGTGGTCGTCGCAGGCGACCAGTGCCAACGCCAGTAAGACGGAAAGGACGCCCCGGGCGATATACATACTTCGATCTGTCGGCAACTTACTCATGGTCTTTCGTCTCCTCTCCTACGGTCTACGCCGGCAAGTAGCGTCGTATCAGCTGTAGCATTCGCGGGTCGTCCCACGTTGCGGGCCCAAGCTTGCGGCCCGCCTCGCGGCCGTTACGGTCGACCAGCAGGGTGATCGGAATGCCGGTCGTGATCACGGCCGCTGCGTCGTGGAAGGTGTCAAGATACGGGTGCAGGTGCTTAACGCCAGTCTCGCGAAAGAATGCTTGAACCACCGGCAAGCCGCCCGCGTCGACGGACACCGCTACGACTTCGAAGTGCGGTCCTCCCAGCGCTGCCTGCAGGCGGTCCAGCGTTGGCATCTCCTCACGGCACGGACCGCACCAGGTAGCCCACACGTTGAGCAGCACGACCCGGTTGCGAAATGCGGCGAGGCTCGTCGCTGCGCCGTTCCCATCCGTGAATCGCAGCGACGGCAATTCGCGCGCACGCGCATGGACCACGACGCCACCTACGATGTCACCAGACAAGAGGCGCCAGTACGCTGTCGCGCCGGCGGCCAGGCCCGCGGCTCCGAGCCCTGCTATCAAGGCTCTTCTCGTTGTGCGCCGGTTGCGCCCGGCTCCAGGTTTCGCGGTGGCGTCGCCTGGAGGCATTGGCGCATCGGAGTGGCCGGGGGGCTCGTTGTTCATGCGCACTGCCTCCGAATGAAGCCGGAGATTTCCTCGGGGCGCGAGAAGACCACTGCGGCACGGTCGCCACGCATGCCGGTGCCGAGGAGCACGGGCTTGCCAGCGGGGGGCCCCTCAGCGCTGCCATCCGTTTTGAATCGCAGGTTGAACTCCCAGAAGGCGTGGGTTTTCCCGTCGGCCGTAGTGAGGCGGTAGGTATCGCCGCAGTAGCGGATCGCAGTGACCTGCGAAGCCGCGTCGGCCTCCTTCAAGTTCGGCAGGCCCCGATCGGGTGCGGACACGCGACCGCTGGACACCGCCTTGACGTAAGCGAGCAGATCGGCCCGAGTGCGTGAATCGGCAATGCCGGGAAAGTCCATCGCATTGCCCGGGACCACCGCCGCAGGTTTCGTGAGCCACTCATCCAGGTGCCGTTCGTCCCACACCAGACCCGATCGTTTCAGCGCATCCGAGTAGCGCGCGAAACCGGCGGCGGTGCCCGCTTTGCGACCCCAAACACCGGCCAGACTCGGCCCCGTCATGTGCCGCCCCGGCGCAAACGAATGACATTCCATGCAGGCGCGGGCGGCTTGCGCACCGCGCACGAGGTCGCCTTCGCCGTGAGCTGGCGCACCGAAGGCAAGCGTGGCCAGTGCGGCCAGGATCGCGCGTCGGCAAGGTTGCCGCTTCATTCGACAGATCCAGTTTGTGCACGAGATCAAGCGTTGACCGTGATGTGGGCGTAGCCGCGCAATGGCGTGCCGAGTCGCTGCCGCTGCGTCTGCCAGAACCGCTGGCGCAAGGGCAAACAGCGCAGCGGTGATCGTAGCGTGTGGCCGTATCATGTTCTCGCTCCTTCCGTCGGCTCTCATACACAGATCCGTCCAACCTTGAGCCCAGGTCCCAGCAGGCGGCCCGACCTCACGTCTTGAGCGCGCTCTCCTTACTTCGACTCCGAGAGCGCTTCGCCAATCATCCGGTTCAGTTCGGGAAAATCGGCCTCTCCAAGAATGCGCTTGAGGACTCTGCCTTTCCCGTCGACCAGGTACGTTGTCGGAGTGAGTTGCACGTTATGAAACTGCTGTGCAAGGCTGCCGTCCGCGTCCATCACTATCCTGAACGGCAGATGATGGGTCTCTGCGTAGTTCCTGACATACAACGGCTGGTCATAGCTCATCGCCACTGCGACGAAGTCAAAGTGTTCGCCCCTGAACCGGTTGTAGGTCTGAATCATCTGCGGCATTTCCTTGATACAGGTTGCGCAACTCGTGGCCCAGAAATGAACCAGATACACCTTGCCGCGCAGGTCAGTGGTACTCAGCTTTTGCCCCGATATCAACGTGAACGTAGCGTCGGGAACGGTTTCTGTCCTGCCCAGAGTCATGTACGCCGCCGCGGCAAGGACGGCGATCGCGAGAACCGTGAGAATCCTGCTAACTGAAAACCTGAACCTGCGAAGGCCTGCCATGATAAAACTCCCAACCAACAACCTACCGGTCAGCGTTTCGGGCTCCAGATCCCGGCAACCCGCGCAGACCATCTCGGCGCAATGCAGTCTGTCACCGGACAACCGATGTTGCTGTTTACACGGCCAGCGTTGCAGCGACCACGACTTGAGATCAAGCCCGCACCTGGACCGCCAATCGGGACTGCCGGCGCCCAGACCGCATTGCTGATCGTAATCGCATCACGCCTTCTTCACGTACGCGCTGCACCACCCTTTCGCGTTCACCACCTTGCCGGCAAAAATCGTACAGGGCGCCGTTGCATCACCGGCCTTGCCCTGGAAGAACTGGCAGTTCGCACACGCCTGCCCTGCCTGAAACTTCGGGTACTTCGCACGGTCGACCTTCCCGACATCGGTTCTGTACCCGAGCGCCTGTGCGTTCGCATCGGACTCGAGGACTGGCGCGGCGTCGGCCCATGCCTCGTGCGGCAGTACGAGCGACGACGCAACGCCCACAACACTGATCATGAAACTACGGCGGGATGATTTCATGGTTTCACTCCAGATGACCTTTCACTGTTTTCGCTTCGCGACCGGATAGCGCAATCGCGGATAGCGGGCGCCACCTCGTTACGTCTCGATCAGATAGTTGCGCATCAAACCGGTATCCTCGTGCTCCAGCATGTGGCAATGGTAGAGAAACATGCCTGCATAGTGCTCGAACCGGAGCAGCAACCGGATGCGCTCGCCAGGCATTAGCAGCACGGTGTCTTTCCACCCGTCGTCGACCAGTCCCGCAGCCACGGTGCGGTGCGCGGAAACGAAGTCAGGCAGTACGGTACGGCCGAGCACGCGGAACTGCAGGCCGTGGACATGCATCGAATGAGCCATCAGCATCATCGACTTCTCGTTACGGAATTCCCAGAGTTCCGCACTGTTGCGCCTCACGGTTTCCGTCTTCGTCACGTTGCCCATGTCGAAGCTGCGCCCGTTGATCCCCCAGACCATCATTCCCATCGTGATGTTGAACACCTTCGGAGCTCGCGCATTGATCGCGTCCCGAGGCAAAGCCACCGGTAGCGACGCGAGCCGCTTTGGAAGTTCGGCCTTTGTATTTATGCGCTGTTCGACCCGAACCTTCAGGACGGGGAACGACGCACCGTTCGGTAGTGATGCATTACCCATCATGCCGCCCATTGCCATCTCGCCATCGAACGCCAGGCTTTGCAGCGTGAGTTCAGTTCCAATTGATCGCTGACTGAAATCCACCCAGATGTCCGCGCGTTCCGCGGGCGACAGCGTGACGTACGGACGCGTCGCCGGCCTCTCCAGCAGTCCACCGTCGGTACCGATAATCGCGAGAGGCGAGCGGTCGCTCCACCCCAGCTTGTAGATGCGCGTGTTCGAGGCATTCAGCAGCCTCAGGCGATACGCACGGGTCGCTACCGGCAACACGAAATCGGGTTTCCCGTTGACCAGAATCCGGTCGCCCAGGAAACCCACCATCCGCGCCATCATCTGCCCCATGCCATCACCACCCATCATGCCTCGACCCATCATCCCGCCGCCGCTCATCATCCCCTGCGCCATCATGCCGCCACCGCCCATCATGCCGCGTCCCATCATTCCGCCATCGCTGTCGGGCAGGTACGTGAACTGGTTCTGGCCGTCCAGCACGCGGTCCTGAATCACCAGCGGTACATCGTAAGCACCACTGGGCAAGCCGAGGGCTGCCTCCTCGTCATCTGCAACGATCAGGAGCCCGGCCTGGCCGAAGTAAATCTGCGCGCCGGTACGCCCGTCCGGGTGCGCATGAAACCAGTACGTCCCCGCCCGGTTAAGCACCTCAAACTCGTAGACGTAATGCTGGCCGGTCGCAATAGCATTACGCGGATGCCCATCCATGGCTGCCGGCACGTACAGGCCGTGCCAGTGGATGATGGTCGGTTCGGGCAATTCGTTGACGAGGTCAATCCTCACTTTCTGACCGCGTTGCACGCGCAACACGGGCAGGTAACCGTTCGACAGGAAACCGAGCCCGCCCGGATCGCCCTTCAGGACCTTGCCGTCGTAACGCCAGACGCGGGTGGGTTCTCCATGCAGGATCTGCACGTGGTCTTCCCTGGCGCGCAACTGGACCTCAAGGTCCGGAACGAACTGCGGATTCCTGACGCCCGGTTGCGCTCGCGCGGGGCGCAGCGTCAGTAGCCCGGACGCACTGGCTGCGACAAGACAGGACAGAGTGGACGCGCGCAGAAAGGCACGCCGCGTTGCATCCTCCAGTCGTAACATATCGTTCTCCGTGCCGCTGGCCTTCAGACCCGTTGATTGAACGTTCTACCCAGTTCGTCATTGACAGCGGGTCCGGGCTGCGGCTCAAGGCATCGCTTCGGACGAGGTGCTGATACGGAAGAACCTTTCGACCGGGAACACCGCGACGACTCCATCCCCGCCCGCGCCCGTATGCGCGATGGCCGTAACCTCCCTGATCAGAGCGTCGACATTCGCTTCCTGGGCAAAGATTTCGATCTTGATGTGATCAGTCGTCCAGTCATCGGAGAAGTAGTTTGGGTGTTCGCCGAACCCTTTGACCTTGCAGACCGTGACACCGTGGATGTGTATCGCGCCGAGCCGCTTTTCGAGCTTCTCCAGCACGTCGGACCTGACAATGGCGACAACGCATCTGATTTCCATGATCTCCTCCTGAGTAGCGGATGAATGAAGCCTTATTCATGCTGCCAGGGTCAGCGTTGGGGTCACCCTTTAGGTGCCCATTTGGCATCGACCGCGGCCTGAATTTTCCCGGCGTCCCGAACCCCGTTCTGCGTCATCTGATAAGCGATTTCCGCGGTCCCCTGGCACACCGCGCAGTCGACCGCCATCTTGTCTTCGAAGCATTGCAGGTTGGAGCGATGCACGCCGCGATTTTCACAGCCGCACCAGCAGTAGAGCTGGTTCAGTACCGCGGGTATCTGTGTCGCCACCCAGTAGGAGTGCCTGATGTCCTTGTCGGAAAACTGGTTCGGATCAAGAACGTGAGATGCATCCGACCGTCCGCTTGGAATGATGCGCAATCCGTTCGGGCGCAGCATGCCAACCTGCCACTTTGACTGAGGCGCCGCAGGTGAATCCGGTTTCGCAGTGGCAAGGCTGAGCAGCCGGTGCCTCGTGATGAGGGGCAGCAAGGCGAAGCCTGCGGGGAACATGGCGAACGCCAGTATGAGTAGTGCCAGCAGGCGCCATCTCCTGCCGTCGGGACGGTGCGTTGCTGCGGGTATGCCCGTTCCCTGCGTACCCGTCGCCTTCCGGTTGTGATCTCGATGTTTCATTACAGCCTCTCTCGTCGTCACAAGACGCCTGCTACAGCGCGGCATGCGTAGCCGCACTGCAGAAGCACATGCGATGCATCCTGCTTACGTTCACATCAGTCCTCGTGGTCCGCTCGATCCCTGTCCGGCCGCTTGCCTCGCATCATGAACAGCATCGACAGCGGGCAGACCACCAGGCAGGTGAGAACGATGAGGTTCAGCCAGGAAACCCGGAACTGAGGCAGCAGCCAAAATCCCAGCGCGACCAGGACCACGAGACCCAGCACCATCGTGACCGTCGCTTTCACGTTGCGTTTCATAGAATGTCTTCCCGACACATGGCGTGTCCTTCGAACCCGGAATGTCGCCACATCACTTCGACGGCGATATGCACGGTCCGTCGGCATACCTCGACGTGACATCGTCCGTCGCCCTCGTCACGCCTGTCGCCGCAAGCGTGACGGGTATGAGCAAGTACGTTCCCGGGCAACGCCGCCTGTGGCGCACGTGCGCGCACTCGCACTGCCACGCAGGCAGCGGAACCGGGACGTGTTGATGACGGACTACAGGGTTCGCGGGGGAGGCTGAAGCGGTTCGGGGATGAACTGCCCGAAGAGGAACGGAATCGTTGCCCGGTACACCGGCAACGATGGGATGTCGAGCGCGGCATGCGTGGCCGGCAAGATAGCCGCGCCACATGACAGACCGCCAGAACCATGACAGACCGACGAGGCGCCGCTGGCATGCGTGGACGCTTTCTGCGCATCGGGCGCCATGCCTGTCATGGAGGAAACGCCTGCCGGTTGCGACATGCCCGAAGACGTCATTTCCGGACACGCGCCCGCCTGCGCGGTGTAGCCAAGCAGCGGCAACCACGCGATCAGGAAGCAGGCGACGAAGCGGTTCCAGAATTTCATGGGTTCAGTATAGGCGCTGTGGCTGCACGTTGCCATGACGCGGCGACTGTCTCAACAGCGGTTTCATGAGCTACCGGTCCCATCGTTTGAGGTGCGTCAGGAACGCGTCGGCACTGACAAACCCCACCAGTTGTGCGTCATCTTGCTCCTCACCGTTGCGGTCATAGAAAATCAGTGCTGGCGGCCCGAACAGGCCGTAGTGCCGCAGCATCAGGATGTCCTCGGTGGTGCCCTTTGTCACATCAATCTTCAGCAGTTTCCAGTGCGCAAATTCATTCATCACGCGCGGGTCGGCGAAGGTGAAGCGTTCGAGTTCTTTGCAGGTGACGCACCAGTCCGCATAGAAATCCAGCATGACTGGCTGGCCACGCGCCGCCTTGAGCGCCTGGTCGAGCTCGGCATTCGTCCGTACCATTTCAAACCGCGCCGTTGCACTTGCGTCCGCGTTTGCGCTCACCGGTAACGATACGCGCACCACGCCGCCGAGCGGTTTCAGAACGTCGAAGTTGCCCGATGCAACACCAATGAATTCAGCGACTCCGGCAACCAGCAACAATAGGCCGAGTGCCTTGCCTATCCGGACAACACCAGCCGCATCTGGCGGCAACGGGTCGATGGCGCGCAGCATCATGCCGCAGCCGGCCAGCAGCAACGCGATCAGCACCATCAGCAGCCAGTCTGGCAGTAACGAATAGACGAACCACAGGGCCGCAGCCAGCAGCATGACACCCAGCGTGTTCTGAACCGCGACCATCCAGTGGCCCGACCTCGGCAGGACGTGCGCCCCGAACGTGCCAACCAGCAACAGCGGAAGACCGATTCCGATGCCCATCACATACAGGGCCAGCGTTCCGCCGATCACATCACGGCTATTGGCGATATACAGCAGCGCGCCCGCCAGTGCCGGTGTGGAGCACGGCCCGACAATCAGCGCGGAGAGCATGCCCATCACGAACACCGGAACAATCCGGCCACCGGGCAGACGGTTGCTCCATTCGGTCAGGCGAGTCTGCGCGCTTGCGGGTAACTGCAGCCGGAACACTCCGAACATGGCAAGTGCAAATAGCACCATGAGCACGCCGAAGCCGGCCAGTACCCAGGGTTGCTGCGTCAGGGACACCAGCGGAATACCGGCAAGCGCCGCAACGGTGCCTGCCAGCGCATAGGTCAGCGCGAGTCCTTGCACGTAGGTGAACGACAACGCGAAGCCACGCCACCTGTGCGGTAGGTCCCGGGTGCCACCGATAACGGCGGTCACGATCGGGATCAGCGGATACATGCACACCGTGCCCGCCATCAACAGGCCGGCCAGGAGGAAGCCCAGTAATTCAGGTACACCAAGACCGTTCGCCGGTCGCAGGTTCAGACCGAAAACAGTAAGCGTCCGATTTTTACCGATCACTGTGGTTTCACCGGAGCCGGCCGTTGCTGTTGCGGTTCCGTCCGGCACGATGGCGGCGACAGTCCCGTCGGCCGCGATCCGGTAGGTTCGCGTCAGCGGCGGATAACACACCCCCAGGTCCGCGCAGCCCTGCGACGTGACGGAGAGCACGATGCCCGATGCGATGACGTGAGGAAGGGGAAGCTGTAGTTGCACCGGTCGGTGATAGACCTGGACCACCCCGAACGTTGGATCATTTTTCGATTCTGACGCCGGCATCCCGGCCGGCTTCACGGGCACACCGTCCACAGCGAAGCTGAAGCGGTCGCGGTACAGGTAGTACCCGGGCTTTGTACCAAAGTCGAGCGTCACCTGCTGCGGCCCGCTGAGGCTGACCTTCAGTGGGAAGGCATCATGGGGCGACAGCAGATCGGACTCGTTCACTGCATGCGCAGCGAATGGAGCGAGCACAAGCAGAAAAGCGAACACCATGCGCAACGCCCGGTTCAGCGTTTCCGCGAGACAGCGAGTACCGCGACGTCTACTGGATGATGTCATTCGCATGGCAATGCTCCTACGCAAGACGTGAGCGAAAACGCACCCCAGGCCCGCCGTTACGCGACGGGCCTGGGGTAATGGTGTCAGCGCCCTGTCACTGCTGTTTTTCCAGTTTCACGATGGTCAGCGTGCCATTGACGCTTTCAACGCGGACCTTGACCTTCTCGCCTTCCTTCGCCCTTTTGACCATCGATGTGTCCTTGGCCTTGTATGCCATCGTCATGGCCGACATGCCAATGTTCTTCAGGTCGCCGTGCTGCAGCGTCACCATGCCGGTCGACGGGTCGACCTTCTTGACCACTGCGTCAGTGAGTGCGGTATCTGTCGATGAAGCTGTGTCCATGGCACCTGTCTTCATTTTCATACCCGCCATGTCGTCGGCTGCCAGCGCGGTGCCGGCAAACACGCTAGCGGTACAGAACAGAACGGATACGATAATCAACTTCTTCATTGGCTTTCTCCAGGGAGGGTTTGCGGCACGGACGTGCCAAGAGGTACTGCATGAGATTGAGATGCTTTTCTGGTACGAATAACGCGCCTGCGTTGCAGTAGAAACCACGCGGCCGGAATGATTAACATCGACAGCAGCGGCGCGGTCACCATCCCGCCCACCATCGGCGCAGCGATGCGCTGCATGACTTCGGACCCGGCACCATGGCCCAGCATGATCGGGATGAGACCCGCCAGCACCACGGCAACCGTCATGGCCTTCGGTCTGACCCGCAGCACGGCACCCTCGCGAATAGCGTCCACGAGTGTCGCCTCCGTAAACGGTTCACCTCGCTCGAGCCGACTGTTGAGCGCCCCCTTCAGGTAGAGCAGCATCACGACCCCGAACTCGGCCGCGACCCCTGACAGCGCGATGAATCCCACCGCCGTTGCGACAGACACGGCGTGACCGAGAATCCAGATCAGCCAGAAGCCGCCGACCAGCGCGAAGGGCACGGTCGACATCAGCAGGAGCGCGTCGGCCGCCGAGTTGAACGTCAGGAAGAGCAGCACGAATATGACCACGAGCGTGACCGGAATCACTGTGCGCAACTTGGCTGCCGCGCGTTCGAGGTACTCGAACTGGCCGGACCAGGCGATCGAATAGCCCGGCGGCAATACGACGTTCTGCGATACGGCCTGCTGCATCGCCTTCACAGCCGATTGCAGGTCCGTATCGCGAATGTCGACGTAAACATAGCCCGACAGCCGCGCATTTTCGCTACGGATCATGGGTGGGCCATCGGCAATCCTGATGGCAGCGACGTCGCCCAGCGTGATCTGCGCGCCCCGGTCGGTCACAACCGGTAATTGACGCAGATTCTCGACCGAGTCCCGGACCTCGCGTGGATAGCGGATATTGATTGGGAAACGCTCGCGACCTGCGATGACCTCGCCGACGTTGTCACCTCCGACCGCCGATGACACGACCGACTGGATGTCGGCCACCGACATGCCGTAGCGGGCCGCCGCCAGTCTGTCGATGTCGACGTCGATGTAGTGCCCGCCATTCAGCCTTTCCGCCAGCGCCGACGTGACGCCCGGAACGTTCTTCACCGCAGCCTCGACCTGCGTTGCGATCCTGTCGATCTGCCCAAGATCCGCGCCGGAAATCTTGACGCCCACAGGCGTCTTGATGCCGGTCGACAGCATGTCCAGCCGGTTGCGGATCGGCGGTACCCAGACGTTCGACAGGCCCGGAATTTTTACCCGCGCATCGAGTTCATCAACCAGCTTCTCCGGTGTCATGCCGGGGCGCCATTCACTACGTGGCTTGAACTGGATGGTGGTCTCGAACATCTCGAACGGCGCAGGGTCGGTGGCCGTGTCAGCGCGGCCCGACTTGCCGAATACGGTGGCCACTTCCGGAACCGTCTTGATCAGGCGATCCGTCTGCTGCAGCAGTTCGGCCGCCTTGTCTGCCGAAATGCCCGGTAACGCGGTCGGCATGTACAGGAGGTCACCCTCGTCGAGCGGCGGCATGAATTCGCCACCGAGCCGCGACACGGGAATCAGCGTGATGGCGAGCGCGACGACCGCCAGCCCGATCGCCACCCACGGCCGCCGAAGCGTCGCTTCGAGCAGCGGGCGGTATAGACGGATCAGTACGCGGTTGATCGGATTGGCGTTCTCGTGCGGAATCCGGCCCCGAATCAGATAACCCATCAGCACGGGTACGAGCGTCACCGACAGTCCGGCGGCAGCGGCGATCGTGTACGTCTTCGTGAACGCCAGCGGCGAAAAGAGCTTCCCTTCCTGACCTTCGAGCGAAAAGACCGGAATGAACGAGAGCGTGATGATCAGCAGCGAGAAGAACAGTGCCGGCCCCACCTCCGCCGCGGACGTCGCGATGAGCTCCCAGCGCTGTGTCGTCGTGATTGGCGTATCCGGGTTCTTGTGGTCGTACGCTTCCAGATGTTTGTGAGCGTTTTCAATCATCACGATGGCCGCGTCGATCATCGCGCCGATTGCAATCGCAATGCCGCCCAGCGACATCAGGTTCGCGTTGACACCCTGATAACGCATCACGATGAACGCGGCCAGCACACCCAACGGAAGCGACAGGATCGCGACGAACGCACTGCGCAGGTGGAACAGGAACACTGCGCAGACAAGCCCGACGATGATGAACTCCTCGATGAGCTTGTCCTTGAGGTTGTCGACCGCGCGTTCGATAAGCTGCGATCGGTCGTAGGTCGTCACGACTTCAACTCCGGCCGGCAATGACCGCTTCAGGTCAGCCAGTTTCGCTTTCACCGCGTCGATAGTCGTCAGCGCATTCTTGCCTGAGCGCATCACGATCACGCCACCCGCGACTTCGCCTTCCCCATTCAGCTCGGCGATGCCGCGGCGCATCTCCGGCCCGATCTGGATGCGCGCGACGTCCCCCAGCAGGACTGGCGTGCCCGTGTCGTTGGTACGCAGGACGATGTTGCGGAAGTCATCCAGTGAACGGAGATATCCGGACGACCTGACCATATACTCAGACTCGGCCAGTTCCACCACCGACCCGCCCGACTCCTGGTTCGCCTTGCCAAGCGCGTCCGCGACGGCGGCTTGCGTCAGGTTGTAGGCTCGCAGTTTGTCTGGATCCAGGACAACCTGGTATTGCCGCACCATGCCGCCGATGCTCGCGACCTCTGAGACGTCCGGCACTGACTTCAGCTCGAACTTCAGGAACCAGTCGTTCAGTGCGCGCAGTTGTCCGAGGTCGTGCTTGCCGGTACGGTCAACCAGCGCGTACTCGTAGACCCAACCCACACCGGTTGCATCGGGCCCGAGCGAGACGGTCGCGCCCTGCGGCAGGCGGCTCTGGACCTGGTTCAGGTATTCGAGCACACGGGAGCGTGCCCAATACTGGTCCGTCTTGTCGTCGAACAGCACGTAGACGAAAGCGTCGCCGAACGACGAGTACGCGCGGATGGTTTTCGCGCCCGGCACGCCGAGCAGCGTCGTCGTGAGCGGATAGGTCACCTGATCTTCGATGACCTGCGGCGCCTTGCCCGGATACGACGCCTTGATAATGACTTGCGTGTCCGAGAGGTCGGGCAGCGCGTCGAGCGGGGTCTCCGTCAACGAATACACGCCCCAGGCAGTGACGAGCAAGGTCGCGAGCAGCACCAGAAACCGGTTGTGGATGGACCAGCGAATCAGGCGGGCAATCATTTGGCACCTCCGACTGGCTCGACTTTCGTCAACATGTATCCGTCATCCGACTGCCTGAAGACGAAATGCACGGCCTCGCCAGACTTCACGTCCGGAAAAGCCGTCGGCGACGGCTTGCCAAAGGTCATCGTCATTGCACCCCAGCCCAATGCCGGCACGGGTTGGTGCGAGAACGTGATGTCGCCAGGCGTGACCTTTTCAACCTTGCCGGTCGTTTCGTAGGTCTGGGCAGCCGTCGCAGCAGGGCTGGAGGCAGGCGCCGCTGTCGACGCGCCGGCGCCAGGCGCGGCGGCACCTTCCAGCTTCGGCAGCACCGACTTCAGGCTTGCTTCGGAGTCGATCAGGAACTGGCCCGATGCGACGACCTGCTGACCTTCCACGAGGCCGCCTGTCACTTCCGTGTTGTCGCCGGCATCGTTGCCGACCGTGACCTCAACGGGTTGCAGCCGCCCGTCACTGTTCCTGGCGATCACGACGGACCGCTTGCCGGTAGTAATCACCGCTTCCGAAGGTACGAGAAGGCGCGACACAGGTTTCGCTGCACCGATACGCGTGCGCATCAGCATGCCTGGGGTCAGCTTCAGCCCTGCATTGTCGATTTCGAGACGCGCCTGCAGTGTGCGACTGCTCGTGCTGATGCCGGGCAGGATTTCGCGAATGTGTCCCGTGAAGTGTTGCGTCGGGTCACCGACAAACACCGCGTCCACAGTCATCCCGGGCCGAACCTGAAGGGCCAGTGCCTCGGGCACTTCGACGATGAGCCATAGTCTGCTCAGCCCGGATACCTTGGCCAGCGTCTGGCCGGGCGACACCATCGCGCCATCGCGCACATTGAGTTCGGTCAGCACGCCGGTTTCCGGCGCGGACAGCGTGACGTGTGTCTGTGCCTTTCCGGTCCGGTCGAGACTGGCAATCACGCCCTCCGGAATCGACATTGCCCGCATGCGCGCACGGGAAGCGGCCAACATGCCGTCATCCATGCCGCCGCGCTTCAGCGCCAGATATTCCTCCTGCGGCGCCAGCCAGTCGGGAACGAAGAGCGACGCAATGGGCGCGTCCTTCGCCACACGCTGCATCGGGGCACTCGCGTAAAGGTGGTCGATGTAGCCCGTCACCCGCGACTGGACGACGTCCGCCATCGACTCGTCGAACTGCGTCGTGCCCACCGCGTCGAAACTTTCTGCCGTGTCCTGCCGCCGCACCGTTGCGTATCGAATCCCCAGATTCTGCTGCAGCCCCGCGTCGATCCTGATGCCGCTCGAACCGCCTTCGTCCGCATAGACCGGTTCGAGCTGCATGTTCATGAAAGGCGATTTGCCGGGCTTGTCGAAGTGCTGGTTCGGCACCATCGGGTCGTGCCAGTACAGCACCTTGCGCCCCGTCTTCGGGTCGATTTTGTCGCTGGACGGTGTAGCCGCGACAGCGCTTGCGCCACCCATCTCCTCGCCATGCGTGCCTGCAACATAACCTGCACCCACGAGCACGACAGCGGCAAACACAGCCAGAACCGCGCGCACCAGTTGTTTCTTTTCCATAGCTTTCTCCTTCACTGAGCGGCGGACATGGTGGCGGGCACGACCTGGTATTCCAGCTGCGCCCACGTCAGGGATACATCACGCTGGAGGTCGAGCACCTGCAATTGCGCGTCGAGTTGCCCACGTCGGGCAGCGAATGTATCGGCAAGCGAGCCTGTGCCCGCCTTGTACGCCGCCGTCGCCAGTTGTACGCGCTGGTTGGCCGCCGGCAGCAAGGCCTGATTGAGACTGGCAATGCGCTCGCGGCCGTTAGCCAATGTGGCTGACAGCGTCCGGACATCCGCTGCGACTTGCCGCTGGGTGTCCTCATACATCAGGCGTGCCTTGGTCCCGAGTTCTGCTTTTTCGGCCGCGTCCCGGTCCTGGCGGTTCTTCCGGTTGATGGGCAGTGGGATGCTGACCCCTACCGACACCATGTTCGAGAACCCTCCTCCGCGCTGCTGGTAAGAGACTTCCCAGCTCCAGTTCGGACTCCGGTCGCTGTTCGCGACAGCCGTGTCGGCATCCGCGACGGCAATCTCTGCAGAAGCCGCGATGAGCGCCGGCTCCACGTGCTGTAGCTCCTCGGGCGGCAGGGAAGTCACGAACGACTGGGGCGCCGGCGGTTCTCCGGCTACGTCAGTGACCGGCGCGGCAGTCCATCGCGACAGCGCAATCAGTGCGGTCTGTAATGTCTGTTGCGCCTTGAGCAACTGGTCCTGCGCCTGCGCCAGCATGAGCTGGGCTTGCGTAACGTCGGCCGCCGACGCTTTGGCACCCCTGTAGGAGGCTTGCGTGGCCGCAAGCTCATGCGTCATATGCATGATCAGTTCCTGCTGCAACGACACCGTCTTTTTTGCGTAGGCGGCGTTCAGCCACGCGGTCGCGGTTTGCTGACGCACGTTGGTGAATTGCGTGAGATAGCCCGACCGCTCGCGGTCGACGACCTGGTTCGCCAGCGCCGATCGTAGCCGGCGCTTTTCAGGCGAAACCCATTCCTGCTCGATGCCGATACGGCGCATCGTCATGAAATCCTGGCCGATGGTGAACCGTTGCGGTCCGTTCACCGGCAGGTTGTCGACGCCGGCCTTGAGCATCGGGTCCGGCAACTGGCCGGCACTGATGACCGCCTCTGAGCTGGCCCGCACGGATGACTGGGCGGCCTGCATCGCAGCGGAGCGGTCCGTTGCGGATTGCACTGCGGCGTCAAGTGTGAGTGCTGCCTGCTGGGCGTGCGCTGCCACACTCGCAAAGGCGAGCAACGCGAAAAGCGTGCGCGCGTGCACCGTTGCACGCCGTAACGACGGCGTGCCGAATGTTAAAGACATGTTCTAACCCCAAACGGTCGAA
This sequence comes from Paraburkholderia sp. SECH4, assembly GCF_030511745.1. NCBI lineage: Bacteria > Pseudomonadati > Pseudomonadota > Betaproteobacteria > Burkholderiales > Burkholderiaceae > Paraburkholderia > Paraburkholderia sp. SECH4. Next base: position 16,005 of record NZ_JALOCP010000048.1, on the reverse strand, counting down.
TCCCATACGGAATCACGTCCTGGACGCAGGACGACCTCACCGCGAACGCGGCGAACTTGCTAGGGGGTTAGATTGCGCGAGGCGGTCGCCAGAATCCGCCCGGCTCACGGACGGACAGCGACTGTGCGTAGTGGAAAACAACGGGGCTGGAGCGCCCGGCGGGACGGGTCACCTCGGTGCTGGAGACCGGGTGATAGAGGCTGCCGACCTGGCATTGCGCCGTCACCTTGCACGAAAAACCTTTCGTCTTCCCAGCCGGTGCAGACTTCATGTTTTCGCAGCCGGACATGTCCGATGACATTGCGCTGCTTTCACCTGCGCCCATGCTCATCTGCATCGGACACGCACCCGTCAGCCCGCTCGCTGCCAGCCCACTGATGGGCAGCGCAACGCAGAGCAGCAGCAGGAACAATGTCCGGAAGAATTTCATGGCGGCAATTATAGCGTGAAAAATATGGCCAGTTTGTGGCGTCGTCTACCGGTTGTGCCACCCAGCTCGACGTGATGGTGCAGTTGGCTACGGCGGGTATTTTGCGGCAGTGGGACGGTCACTGGAATTGCGCCGGCACGCAGTCTTGCGCTATTCATTTTGGGCTTCAGTTGGACGCGACCAGATTCTGGTATGCATGTAGCAGGTCGTCCGCAGTAGCGAGGCCATCGATCCGCAGCCAGGGTTTTCCGGGCGCCGCGCGCAGCAGTACCACAGGGTTATGGTCCATCTTGTCCTCGTGATACACATTGAACGCCTTCTGGGTTGCAATGCTCGCAGCGACGGTACCGGTATAGTGATGCCATTCAGGACCCGCTCCAAATCTCGTCGCGTACTCCCTCAGACGTGGCGGCGTATCGTGCTCCGGATCGATCGAGATCGAAGCGATGTGCACACTGTCCCGGTCCCGGCCGAGTTCGCTCTGCAATTGCGAGAGCGTTTGACTTGTCACTGGGCAGATCGTCGTGCAGGAAGTGTAGATAAAAGTCAGGACCACAGGGCGGCCGTCGTCCAGTTCATTCTTCAGGGAGACAGTCTGGCCGTCATCGCGCACCAGCATCACGGACGGGAGCGTGTAGTCCGCCGTTGATGTAATCGCCTCTCGCATCATGTGATGGTGGGCATGCGGATCGACGTCGTACGCGAGTGCATAAGGGGCAGCCGTAGCGATCGTGCTCACGGCCGCGATCGCCAACGCCCGGCCCCATGCTTTTGTGAACGTTCTCATTGCACCCTCCAGCAACAATCGACAGGCCGCCGCAACTGATCGCCCTGCGTCGAAATCGTCTCCGATTGTGCGTTCTCACTTCTCCCCGCATTTGCATTGTGCAGACGGGCGATGGAGCCTGGCATGGGTGAACTCCCTACTGATGCGGTAGGGCATTCCATCGAAGTTCGCTTGACCAGGCGAGTGCCAGATTTGAGACCAACGCATGATTTGCTAAAGCGGCGCGCAGGCGCAGTCACCATCATCACGCAGGTGGTGGTCTTTCGCTGATTCTTGCTGCGCGGCCACGACAGAATCAGTAGCGAGTGGATGTCGGTCGGCTTGGCGTGGAATATTCAGGCGGATGACCAGGCTGCGCATCGCATGAAGGGACCGGCTTCGAGGCGTTCCGCGAACAAAGGCCGCATGCTCGCGTCCTTCGCGCTTCGGATGCGACTCGGGTCACGCGCAGTCGATCGCCGTCAACCGTTCAGTCGTATACGGGGAATGCGGCAACACGTCGGCGCTGATAGCTTCTCCCCCCGACTGCTCGCCCCCGAAATTCTGGTGGGCCGTCCCACTGCCGCGAAATACCCGCTGCGGCCAGTTGCACCATTACGTCGAGCTGTGCGGCACGCTGCAACAGCGGTGCCCATCCACAATGCTCGACGATTGCACGGACTGCTTCGTACCCCACGCCCGACACAACGGCCGCGTTGTTGATAGATAGCAGATCACCACGCGTAGCCAGCACGCCGTATGCCCACCACGTCCGGCGGGCGCGGAAGTGCCACGTGGACTCACGGTTCTCCGCTATACGCGCCAGCGTCATGGGGTAGCGCGCCCGATGCGAAGCAATGTCAGCGAGGCGCCGCGGCAGCGCGTCAAAAAGTCGACTCTTTGTCACCTGTAGCGGTTTTCCGACCGCAGCCAGAACGTCGGCCGCAACTGCATCAACTTTTACCGCGAAAATCGCGTCGTCCGGCGAAACCGCCGTCAATACGTCCGCCGGTTGCTTCGCCAGCTCCAATGGTAGCGACATCGCGTTGGAGAGCCACGCCCGGTCGTGATCGTATAGCCATGCCGTGGGACGATGCGCCTTGCGCCAAAGATCTTCAATTGTCATGGCCGGATTACGGGCGAGTTCGGCCTGTATCCGGCTTCGATGTACAGCCCTGGGCATTGGCGCGCCCGTCTCACCGGACAAATCAGGACTGTCGGCCGCGGATCGGGTTCGCCGGACTGGCAGGGTGTCCGCCTCGCCACGCTGCAGACTCAACGCAAACCGGTCGCGCGTCCCGAACAGGAACAGCGACAGTAGCAGGTGCCGCGTAATGGGCATGTCCCACGCGGCGCCACCTTGCGGAGTGAAGCGCAACCAGAAGCGCATTCTGCGCGCAGCATACGCAGGATCAACCGAGGCAAGAAACGCGTCGCCCAATTCCTCGATCAGATGAGCCTGAAATTCCCGGATGCGGAGCCCCGCACCGTAGGCAAAACCCAGCTCGCGGATGCGACGCCTGTATGTTGCCCGCAGACATTCGGAGGTCGTTCGATCGAGCGGCCGATCGAGGAGATCGTGCGCGAAGCGCGCGTAATCGAGCGCGACCGTTTCGGCCACTGGGCCCGACTGTTCCCACGCAACGGCCTGCCACCCGCATGGGCACGCGTGCCAAGGCTGCCGCAACAACCGATTGTGAAATTGAAATGGTCGGCGACAACCCGGGCAACTCGACAGGAGAGTCAATTGATGTATCCAGCACACGCTAACGCCGGGGACATGGTGTGCACGGCGCCAATACGCCATCCCATGGTCGCGCACGTCTTCCACCGCGCAGGCTGTGCATAACTGTGCTTCGCCATGCATTCCGACAACGCGGCGTGGCAACCGGCTCAATGCCGCCTCGGCTGTGAGCGACGCACTCTGCGAATCACTGCCCTCGCCGAGAAAGGGCGCAAAGAGCGGCAGCAACGTGTTCTGCTCGAGAAGCATCTTGAGTGCCGCGTCTGGGTCGTCCGACAGGCGAGCGGCGAGCCGTGCCAGACCCGGCGGAACGATTTGCTCCAACGTAAACGGCGGGCTGTCGAACAGATCGAGAAACGTGTCCGCCTCGGTTCGGTTCCCGGACAGGACGTGGTGGCGAGCAACGCGTGACTGGATCGTCTCGTCAGGCAGTGAGGGAGCAAAAAACAGAAGACTCGGCATGCAATATCAAAAACTGAAAAGCGGGCAGCCCTATCGTCGTTCTGCGCGGTGGCAGCTCAAACGGCACCACGCGCTCAACGCCGGGACACGTCCCGGAGGACGATCAAGAAGCGTCATAGACGGCGGAAAACTCTAGCGCGTCCGACGACACCCATCCCGCCTCACGGAGCGCACCGAGCGGATCTTCGCACGCGGCAAAGCGGCTCGCTTCCGACGTCGCGATAGATTCTGGCTCGCCCGCGCCGGTCGCCGCAGACCGTTCTGACTCGACATCTTCTACCGGTGCCGTAACGTGACTGGCTTCGGAACGTCGCAAGGCGTGAAGAACGGACAGCCGGGTCGAGACCATTTCATCCCGGTCCTGCATGGCCATCATCGCGGCGATCTGACGGTCGGCCGGAAGCAGGTCTTCGAATTGCGCCATCCGTCGCGCGTCGCCGCTGCGCAGGGCACCGAGCGCAGGCCTGAGTAACTGCATGCGCGTGTCCGCAATCGTTCGCAGCAATCCGACTGTCAGTCGTTCTTCGCCGGTATGGATCGCGTGCCGTTGGGCAAGCACCAGCAGTTTGATCAGAAAATCCGTCACGCCCTGCGTCAGGTCGTACAGCACCGCGCGCATCTCTGGCGTCAAGGGCTCGACATGGCGCACCCATTGATACTGCCATGCCGCCTCGACCAGCAACGCCCATGCGGGATCATCCGCCTTCGGCTGCATGAAATCGCTTAGCCCCAGTCCCGCCGCCCGACGCGCGTTGCGCATCACATCGGCAAACAGTTCGATCATCGAGTTCGTGCCGACAAACACGACCGGGATGCCAATGCTGTTGATCAGGTTGACGAAGAAATTCAGCATGTTGTCCTTGCCGCCCGTTTTTGCCGCGCGCAAATGCTGCAGTTCATCGATGATCAGAACACCGACGAAATGCGTGCTGGCGATCTGCTCGATCTGATGCACGAGCTGCACGATGCCCCTGACCGAGCGGTAGCGCGTCGCATACCGGTCCTCGCCGATTGCCCGATCCAGCGCCCGGAAGAACGCGTGACACAGCCCCGATAGCGAACCGTCGAACGGACACTCGACCTTGAGCCATGGAATCTGCGCCTGGATCAGTTCCTTTCCGCGATACCGCCGGTGCCGGATGGCCTGGGGGTAAAGCCGCAAAATCGATTCCAGGGCGGTCGATTTGCCGATTCCGCTCAGGCCCACCACGCTCAGCGTGGATGCGGTCGACCGGAAGCCGCTGTCGGGGCCGCCATTGACAGCCAGCGAGTACACATGCCGCCAGGTCGAAGGCATCACCGGATTGCGGCCGACATAGCCGCTCCGCATCAGGGAAGATATCGCCGATTCGAGTTCGAGATGAATCGGCAGCGGCTGAATCAACTGCAGCAGCCGATCGATGCAGTGCAACCTGACTTCTTTCGAGAGACTGCGTTCATCGCCGGGCTCGTCCGGAAACAGAGCCATTGCGGTCGCCGCCTCCGCCTCGGTTCGGATCGCTGGCAGGGCTTCAATCAGCGGATTACCTTGGTACTGTGCGACGGCAGGTTCACGATATGTGGCAGCGACCAGATTTCCGCTCGACGTCATGTATTGCTGCCCTTCGGGCGCAACCGCCCCAGCAGACTCAACACCTCACCGCCACGTTCGCCCGCGTAAGCTTCGGCCACACTTGCCGAGGCCGGCTTCGGTGTATCAACCCGCTCAGTGGGCCCGGCTTCCAGACCGGCGGCGATGACGAATCGCTGCTGTTGGATACGTTTTTCAAAGGCACGATTGGCCTTGATATTGCCGATCTGCTGACTGGCGGGAACGGGGGTTATAGGCCGGACCTCTTCCTTATGGTGCCGGGCGTGTTCGACGGTCGCCTCAATGTGCGCGTCCAGATGAATCTTGTCGTTGAGCGCGGAGTAGGTATGCTCCGCTGTCGGCGTACGGATCATTTCAAGCATGTCTATGACCTCCTCGAGGCGGTGCTCCGCGACCCGCTCCTCTGATGCCAGCAGATCGCAGCGCACAAAGTTCCGCTGTTCGTCCTGAAGCCAGACATGAGCGGTCGAGTTGGGGTCGTACCAGACGGTGATCGGTTTGCGGCCATCCTTGCGCGATTTCGCAAACCAGTTCTGCTGCATGGCGTGCGAACACGTGTAGTACATGCCTTTGAAGCAGATGCCACCTCGCTGGATTGATGCGGTTTCACGCGGCAGCAGGTGCAGATAGACGAGATCGTCGGGCTGCATGTTGGGCGTCGCAAGTCCATTGTCCATGCCCCAGCGCCACAGGTTGATGGGCGAGGGTTCGAGCTCATCGCGAATCATCCCAGCGGTGAGCCGTTCCGGCCGCCGACTATGGTGGTTATAGTGCAGCACGCTGCGAATCATGATGCTCGTGAATTCGGCCAGATCGAGTGTGGCATCGAGCCGATAGTCGCGCTGCCCGCGCTCCGCAATGCGCTCTCTGACCGCGCCGGGAATCCAGTGGATCTGCGAGGTCCTGTTCAACAGCCTGAAGCGGCTTTCGACGATCGATTTCCAGTCCGGGCGAAATGGCGGGGCAATTGCAATATCGATGTTGAGTCCCGACACAATGCCTTCGGCCGCCTGCCCGAGCATTTCCGCCCGGTCAGCCATGAGTTCCTGCGGCAGATGATGGGACGGCCACGCGGACGATGCGATCTCGACGCCGTACATGCGGCAGAAAGCTGCCTTGTCGGTGAACGCGTTGAACACGGCGTGGCGTGCACCGTTCCAACTTGGGCCTTCCAGCCCTACGAAGATCCCTGCGATCAGCGTCGAGAACACGTCGACGATGACGTACACAACCGGACGGCCGATCACCCAGTTGCGGTTATACCGGCTGACAAGATAGATGTCCGCAATCGTCGAATCGATTTCGAAGCGATGGCAGGGCCCGTACACGCCGTCGCCGGCGCGCCCGGTCAGCCCGCGATGATCCTTCTGCCACCGACGCTCTCCTACGCGTGAGCGCAACACCGTCAGGTCGTCGAATGCCTTTTTGCCCCAATAGCCGAACTGCCTCAATGTCGGCAACTGGTCCAGCGGCTTGAGAGTCAGATCGTCCGTCGTCGTACCCCGCACGACGTGTTCCTCGACATAGAACCGCCGCAGGGTCTGGTGATAGGCATCCGTCACCGTCCCGACAGCATTGCTTCGGTACAGTGAATAGCCGATCCTGATGAAGCTCTTGTCGTCGTCGCCGAGAATCTTGCCGACCCGCTCGCCGGCCGACGCCAGTCGCCGAGGCGGTCGCCCCGGACGCTTTCCGCAGGCAAACACACGAGCCTTGCCAGGCGCGCCCACGTTTTCATAATCGGGCAGGAGCGCATTGCGAATCTGCCCGTACATCCAGTATCGATACAACAGACGGTACAGCGTCTTGCGTTGCATCCCTGTGGCTTTGGCGTGTGCCGCTACCAGCGAGCCCATAGCACGCGGCTGAAAAATCCCCCCAGCGACCTGTGCGTTGACCAGTCCGGCGATGCGTTGCCAGTTACGCTCGCGGACCGCCTTCCCGGCATCCGGGATATCTTCCTCAACCTGCAGCATGTATGCCGGCAGCCGCAACTGGCTGCGTCGGACTTCACCCCGCAGCAACCACGCCCGGATATCCTGACTCGCTACCGTCCACGGTCGCCGCGGCGTTTCGGCGACCGTAATCAAGGTCATCGATGACGCATGCTCGTCGATCCACAGGATGCGCGCCAGCTTTTCAAACGGCAACGCATCGGACACCGCTTCAAGTACGGAATTGACGGCAGGAAGCGTATCGCTCATATTAAGCGGCTCGTTTCACGGAAGACGCATCTGCCGGCAGGACCCGCAACGTCGGCGCCTGCGACGTCAGCAGCATCGGGGTCGATAGGTCCACAAGGATCACCTTGTTCCAGACCAGATGCTTAAACAGCCTGACTGCATCGGAATAGGCCAGATTCAGTCGATAGGAGACGGCTCGAAGCAATGAAGAAAGCGTCCGGTCATGAGTTCCCGCTTCATCGAGACATTCAACAAACCGCGCCTGCAAATCGCTGGCCTGCAAGCCACCCTCGACCTGCGCCCCGGCGTAGAGCCAGATAAGATTCCGCGCGAGCGCCGGCGCGACGCTACGTTGGGTGACGATCTTCCAGTCGATGTCGCGCGCCATCCAGTACGAGCGTTCGAGCTCAAGTTTTTCGAGAGTGCGCGTGAGGCTACGACCGGGCGACAGCTCGTCTTCGTACTTGACCGTACGCGCAAACTCACGGAGGGATCCATCATCGGTTCTCAACGAGACGACGAAATCGGTGGTCATCACGTAAGGTACCTGGGTGCCTGCGTATCGCGGATAACGGATGTTGTGCCGCCGAGCGCACTCTTGGATCGGTGCAATGGGAAACAACGGAAACTGCTCGCGGATGTCGACAACCCGCTCCGAAAATTCCAGCGCGAGCAGATAGGCATATTCAAGATCGGACAGGACGTGGTGTATTCGACCCGTCTTCAGACCATGAACCTTACGCGACCGGCCTCGCGATGGCACGTCCTGTACTCGCAGCCACGGCTTGTAGTCTGCCCCCGTACCCTGCCCATAGCCTTGGGCAACGTACCGGTCAATGTCTCCCGGCGTCTTGAAGCGTCGCGCCCGCATGCCATGCCCGATAAAACGAAACCGCGCAGTATAGCGAGCACCACGCCCGTGTCAAACTCTATTGTCTTGTGTCAATGTATATTGTTTTGTGTCAATCACTATTGTTCGTTCACATCGGTCTCTTCCCATTGCGGCCCGACGAGACAGCATTTGACCTTTCCAACGATGTCTGATGCCTTGCAGTTGTCCGGGGCCTTGCATAGCTTCATCGCTTTCGCTCCTTTTCCTATGGTTTGCCAACTCGCTTCGCCGCTGGCAAATCGCCACAACGCAGCCAGCTCGATTCGTCTTCTACCCACGACCGTCGGTCATGTGCCGTGTAGTCGAAGTTGCGCCGCCTAAACCACACCCACCACGCGAAAAAGCGGGATTCAGTTTCGCGGACTGCGTCGCCCTGCGCATCGCGCACAACGTACCGAGGCTTTGAAGTGGTCATAGACTTTTCCTGTTTCTAGGGCAGCGCGATCACGCACTCTAATTTCGTCCATCGCGTCATGCTCACTTCGCCGTGCGTATCTGCGATCCATGCCCCATCTGGATACGAACACAGACACAGCGAATTATCTGAGGACAGTATCTTGTCCGCCGCGGGCGACCAGTCCTGTCCGTTCGCAAGCATGATTTTCGCCAGATCAACAATCTGCGGGGTGATCCGCATAGTCAGGCGCCTATCTTGCAGCTCCGCGCAAATCCTGCTGGCATGCGCGGCGCACTTCGCTTGCTTGAGAATCGTCGCCATAAGTTTTCCTATGCTTCGCGAGCGGGTTCAACTAGGGGTGGCCACGGTGTTTTGCCGCTTTCCTGCACCGCAGCCACAACGCGCCGCAGAGCGGCCTTGTGGGCTGGTGTGGAACCGGCGATGGCTCGCAGATCGCCAAGCGCCGAGTCGAGACGGCGCTCATTCAGTTGGTACTCGCCGCTGCCGCCAAGGAGGCGATCAACGAACGAGAAACCTTCTTTAATGCCCATGAAATAACCGACCTTCTCCATCCGTCTGCGCACCTCAATTTCTTCTGGCGGTACGTCGACCTCAGTGAGAGCAAGCACATCGCGATCCGGCAGAGGGCGCGAATAGCGCTCGTCCAGTGCGTTATTCACGAAGGTGTATTGCCACGAAAAGAAGATTGTTGCCACCATTTCGTTTCCCCGTCGTTGCTTTTTCTCGGTCCTAGCGTTCTCTGAGCGCGGGCCGATACTCTACCGTGGTTTACTGAAGACGGCGTCACACCCTTTCCATGTGCCTCCATCCGGGCCGAGTTCATCCGTGTAACCCCGATCCAGAAACCACTGTAGCGTGTTGATCCACTCGCCAATGCCATCAACGCCGATTGTGCGGTAGGCGTCACCCGCCTAGTTGCGAATTGCGATCTGCATGCGGGGATATTGTGACCACTTGTCAACTGTATTGGTCTTCAAACCGCTGACGATGTCGCTATCGAACTCCGCGATACGCACTCCACTCACGAGGCGGCTTGCAAGATACTGTTCGCCGTCGTCCTCATCGTCGAAATCGTCATCGTCCGTCAGCCACGCGAGGCGTCCGATGCGCGCGATCTCCTCCGCGCCCGCAGCGGAAAACCCCCCTTGTTCGACGAGGCGTTGCTCCAGTTCCTCCGGCGTCTATGCATCGACATGCATTTCATCGTCAGCAGATACCGGCGCACCAGCAGTCACTCCCGGAGCATCCCCGCCAACGATCTGGTCCTTACCGTAGTTTGTTTCTACGCGCAGTTCCCGGCCGCCGTCACCGTCATCGTATTCCTTCAATATGACGGGTCGCTCTTCAATTCTGCCGTCAAAAATCTTTTGCCACATACCCCTCCCTTTTTCTCGGCTGGCTACCGTCTAAGAGCCGCCCCCCGGCAAGTCCGTTCACGGTTGCCCATATTCGCAGGCAACGGTGAAATGGATTTTCCTACTCGTGGTCTCGAAGATCTGCCAACGACTCTTCGAGCGTATCCGCAGCGTCGAAGTGCAGCTGCACAATGGCGTCATTCAGCGGCTCGCCCGATGGCATCTTGCGGGATTCGGCCGAGTCACGCAGCACGTTGATCGCAGCGCGGAGTGCGAGTGCAGGGGTCAACTTAGACATGGTTCGCTTTTCCCGGTTACCTCATCGCTTTCCGATGGCCTTGGCCGCCCACTCTTTGGCGGCGTTCACTATCTTCGGCATACGCTCCAATTTCTGCGCGCGGCGCTCGGCGACGATCTCACCACACGCATCTATGCATTCATCGCATATCGTCGCATCCGCAATGCCGCGGACGAGCAGTTTGGCAACGTGCTGGCTGTTTCCGCAAAAGTCGCAAAGCAACACATCATTGGCGCTTTTCATTGTGTCCTTTGCTTTTACGATCAGTGAGCGCAGATGAAGCAGAACGCCGAAACAGGCTCTGTGGGGGCCGAGCGAGCAGCCGACGCCATGACAAATTGACCTGCCAACAGCAGCGCCACGGCGAGAGCGAGATAAACCATGCCCCGCATTGTTGGCCCGCCTTCTTCACGCGCAATGCGGCCAATCGCAGACTCTCGGAATGGCTCACTCATTGCAACGCGAAAATCGACATAGAACAGCATTATGGCGAGCAGCCCAAGGATGACAGCAACCGCAGGCAATCCCGAGTAAAACGCGAGCGCGGCACATGCAACAACGAGCCAGCACAGCAACTTCCATGTCCAACAGGTCTTTCCCATCGTCGTATCTCTTACCGTCTTTCGGCGCTCGCGCGCTAGATGCTTTTCCGTGCTGCCGTTAGTTGAGTGCTTCGCTGCTGGGGAACAGCGCGTCGAAGCCCGGTACGGGAATCACGCGACCCTCGTTCAGGCATGCTGCGGCGGCCACCAGATGCTCAGACGCGGCACGTTGCGCGTGGGGCTTCCAGCCTAAGTGATCGAGCGCGGTGTTGGCCTCTTCCGCAAACACCGCCGCAACTTCTTGCGGCCCAATGCCTTGTGACTTGATGTGGCCGTTGACCAGCTCGATCAGCGCTGCCCGAAATTCTTCTTTTCGCTCGATGTTTGGCATGGTGTTTTCCACTGCGTGTTACTGATACTCGGGAAGCGCGTCGAACTCGGCCTGCGGTATGTCGGCATGGTCGATGCGAACATCGGCGTTAGCGGCATCGTCTCCGGCGAGCGCATGAATTGCTTGCTGTTCCTCACCGGCGCGAACAACCAGCGTTTCGTCGTTCACAGTCACTTTCGCTACTTGCATGTGGACTCCAGTTCGTCCGGCATCCGGCCGGCTGTGGGGCGCGCACGCGCCGGATGATTTTCCCATCAATTTGCTTCGAGCGCGATGCCCTGTTTTTCCAGCCACGCCATCCAGCCGTGATAGCGGGCGTCGTAGGCACCGTCGGCACTGCCGTGCCAACAGAAATCGTCAGGACCGTGAAATTCCCAATGCTCCTCATGAAAATGATACGTCCACGCGTCGCTCAGTTTTACTTCGGGGAAATGCTTTCGGACAAGCGCCGTCGCCGCAAGAAGCATCGACCGGTTAAACACGTCGTTGAGAGCGTTGCTCGCCTTCGTATTTCGACGTTGGCGATGCGCGGCCAAGGAAATAATCTTGCCCATGCTTTTCCGATCCGTTTTCGGCTCAGCGCTCGCCAATGAGAGGTGCCACCACAGCGCGCAGTCCGTCCGACCAACGCTCCTTGTTCAGCCAGCCGTTTGCGCCGGATGCTCCCATCTGCATTCCGCGCTCAAATTCGGACTTCTGTTCACCTTTCACAAAGAACAGGTCGATCATCTGACTAGCCTTGTCCGGCGCGACTGCCATATTCAGAGCGGTGACCGCTGCGTTTACCGAGGCAAGGCCGCCCCTATCCAATCCGACGTGCTGACAAGCCACATCCGAGAAACCGTAGATGTAGCCGCACAGCGCGGCACCTTGATTTGGCATGAAAGACGCATCTTCGAGGCGCACCACCGTCGTATGGGATACGATCACCGTCCCGACAGTCCGACCATGTTCCATCCCCGCGGAAACGAGCTTCGATTGCTGCGCAGCCACCTTTCGCGCATCGAGAAATTCCAGTATCCGCTTCAGCATAGCTTTGCCCTTGTGAGAACTACTTTTCCTATTGATTCGCGCGGTACAGGATTCGCGTTTTCATTTTTGGTCTATCCGATCCGGCTGGGAACAAATGCCGTCGCGTCTCTGGTAATGATCCTGTCGACAATGCTGAACACCGCGCCATCAAGCACCACACCCTCCGCCGCTGCCTTGTCCAGTGCACCCTTCAAGAGTCGGGGTGAAATCGTGCTGTCACCAAGGACTCGATACAGGTCGAGCATCTGGTTCAAGAGCTCCTTCTTCTTGCGACGCGCCCCCCATCGAAATGGCAGTCCGATGAGCGACCACACAACCGATACCACCCACAGTCCAGCAATGGACCAACCTGTCGTCTCCTGCCCCCTGCTAAATGCGAAGTATGCGATCGCCGGCAACAACAAGTATCCAAGGGCAAAGCCGATCACCTTGAAGAGAGCCGACAGCGCAAAGTATTTGGCCGGGTTGCCGTTAGCGAACGTTGCCGCAAAGCCAGAGACGTGATAGGAAAATGCGTCGAGTTCCGCGAACACGATCGCATCGAGCAGCAGCCAATCGAATTTGTTGGTTCGAATTTCGGGATGGCTGAGGTATTCAGCTGCGACGCGCAGCATCTCGTCTTTCTGGATGCTCATCCCGCGTGTCGCATCATTGGCGCTGAGGATGTTGAACTTCTGGTGCGCCCAATAATACCGTGGCTTCTCGTTCTCCTTCGTGTAATTTGAACCCGCATTTATGTGCAGGGCGTAAAACAAGTCAACCGTTGCTCTCAAGGCGCGTATGCATCGCTCACGGAACTGCTCGGCGGTCCAATTTTCGGCGAGCGCGTTCACCTTCAAAGCGGGAAGAATCGAACCGTGCCAAATGGGCTCGACGTACGGTCGGGCGTCCTCTCCCATCTGCTCCGCCCAATGCTCATTGATCGGCTCGGCTACCGAGTCAAGCTGTTCCTCGTCGATGCTTTCCCCATCTTCGCGACTCATCAAGAACCCCTTTTCCCGGTTGTCAAATCGAGCAACGGTCGTCATCAGCCGCGGACGACGATGGCATCGTTGACCGCTCCAACTACGCGGTCGATAAATTCGTTGCTGCTGCTTATGAGCGCACGTGATTCGCCCGATGCGGTCTTGATGACGATGAAGAAAGTCGGTTTTTGGCTGGCGGCTGCCGCGAACGCGGCGATCGCGACAAAGGCGCCAATGACATGCATCGCCAGATTAGTCCCGAAAGCAGCAAAGATGACACCGACGAGGCAGAGAAAGAGCATCGCCGCGCGCTTCGGTTCCTCGCGCAGCTTGCGCACCGACGTCACACCGCTCATGGCGTACGTTTCATGCGGCGTAATGAACCGGACGTCCGTCACCGTGACGTTGCCTTCGTTGAAGATAACCGTTTCTTTCTTGTCTTTCGTTTCTTTCATTAGAATCCCCCGTGGCGCGTAGACGCACCGTGCTCGAAGTCTAGCTTGCCCTTGGTGTCAGTCCTGAATCAGAAACTGCTCCCGCGACTGCCCTTTGATCCACAACGGCTCACGTCCCATGCCGCTCCATGTAGCACCGGACACTGGATCGCGATACTTCGCCGGTTTGGTCCCCGACTTCGGCCCGCGCTTGCCTCTGGGTTGAGCAAATACCTGCTCCGGCGTCAGCGAGTACTCGTTGATGATCTCGCGAACCTTTTCGATCGCAGCAGTCACTTCCTGCTCTTGCGCGGCGTCAATTTGCCTTTGCAGTGCCTCACGTTGCTTCAGAAGTTCACGGTAGCTTGCCACGCATTTCTCCAGTCTGTTCACTTGGTTGTCTCACGTTCGTAGCGCGACCTTTGGAATACGGCCACACCAGCCTTTCTTATTCGCCCTTGAACCGGTAATCAGGGTGCCTCGGCACGTATCGCTTCCAAGCGTCAATCCAGTCCGTTGCCATTTCCCGTTGCGCTTGCTTCAACGAAATTTCCTCATTGCAGACCATCTTGTAAAGCACAAACTCAAGCTCATCTTTCCTATCAGCACTCCACTCGCTATTGCGTGGCTGCGGCCACAAGTTGCGTTCGTCGGTGGGTGCGCCGCCAATAGAAAGAGCCACAAGATGGTCTTCCTCGTAGTCACGCGCCTTGCGGTCACCGTGGCCGAATTGTTCGATCTGGCGCTTCTTTAGAGCATTTGTGTAGTACGCCGGAGGGCGGATTGTCTTGGTGTAGCCCTTGGCGCACACCGTCTGATGAATATTGGCTTGAGTTACGTTGGGGTTAATCGCGCCGGGGGTGAACCGCGGATCTGGAAGATCCCCTGCACGCGCAGCTGCCGCAACAAACGTGAACATTGCCGCTAAGACGACTTTATGGAGTGAATGGTTCAGCATCCGTGGCTTTTCCTTTCTACCGGTAGCGTTCAGGGCGCTTCAAGCAGTCTTGCAGGACTATCGTTTCAATCGCGTCTGGAGTCTGACCTTGCATGACCTCCCAAACCGTGGCGATGATGTCCGTGTGCTCGTCAATTTCACGCTTGCTATGGTCCCTAAGGATATATGCCCACGTCTTTTTCGCATAGTCTTCGCCCTGGTCACTCTGCTTGTTGAAGAACTTGTCGCGATCCTGTGCCGCCATCAGCGCGAAATGCGAGCGCTCGTAACAAAAGTCAGTCGGATACGCGTGCGCTAGTCCGCTCGCGAGCAACAAGGCTAGGCCCGGAGCCGCCATGAAACCAACAAATTTCAGCATGAGTTTTTCCGGTGGGTCTAGTTCGTAACAGCGCCGATAGCGCCACATGCCGCCCTGACGTTTTCGATTTGCTTTTGCACTTCGTCTCGAATCCGCCAATCCACAAGTTCGGCGCTATCGGAGGCCATTTGAGTCATCTGAACTTGGCAAAGCGTCAGCATAGGTTCGCCGACTCCTCTCAGACTGCCTGCGCCTGCGCCTGCGCCTCCGCTATTCGTCTGCCGTGCGGCGGGACGAACCAACTCAATAACGTTCTCCAGCGCTTGCAACGCATATGCGACCGTCAGCTCCGAGGCATTGATTGAGGCAAGCTGGAGAGAGTCGTCGTTATGCCCGGTAAAGTGGATGCGATCGAGCAACGCGTTCCGCGCGGTTATCGCAGCGTTGATGCGCGATCGCTGCTGCTTCAGTAAGTCGGCAGCCGAGGCAGCAAACGCGCCGCTAGTGGTGAAAATCAGCAATGCCGCGACGGCGAGAACCTTGTAGCGCATGTGTGCTTTTCCTAGCTGAATTCACCGATCAATCGGGCAAACCAAGCAGTTTCTTGAACGCCTTGCTGTCCTCGCGCCGAGCCGGGTCAGTTACCTGATCGCGCGTGACGGTCTGCCACAGAAGCCATGCACCCGCTGCGTAGCCGCGAAGATGCCGCGCCGTTTCCGGGTCGGTCTCTTTCTCCGCGCGAGCCAACTCGTCTGTAACGATTTGCTTGGCCGCTGCGGTGATTTGGTCGTAGGTGTAGTTTTCCATTGAGGCGCTTCTCCGTGTTACTTCGCTTCAGCGATGTAATCGCCGTTCGGACGCACCAACAGCGTCGCTGGGAAACCGCCCCGCTCCTGATGCACCACCTTCCAGACTTCCAGAACGTTGGAGTTCACCCGAACATGGACTTCTTTTGTTGTCGACCCGACGACGACGCACCCCATCGCCGGAATGTCGTCTGGTCTGCCACCAAGCCAGAACGCCTTCTGCGCGTCTTTCTCTTGCGGGCACTCATCGTTGCCCACGATAGGCACCGCGTGTCCGTCTATCAGGACTTGATATCCCGGCTTCATGACAAGTTGCGGCTGCGGCATCCCAGCTTCGTTCAGATAGAACTGAGCTAGGTCTGCGATATACGGGCGCGCAAACGCCACTAGGGAAACGCTGATTAATGAAGCTCGGCGGTCATCGCGAACGTAGCCGAGGA
>NZ_JALOCP010000047.1:0-58882 GCF_030511745.1 Paraburkholderia sp. SECH4 | reverse complement strand
TCATCACGGGAGAAATCCTGCACGTCGACGGCGGCCAGAGCGCCGGCCGCTAAAATTCCTCGGGCATTGAGATGCAGGTACTGCCGGCTGTCTCACGATGGTTCGACGATCCGGCTTCGGCTGGAACCGTGCCGCACTAGCGGGGCGCTTCGATCCGGCCGTACACGACCGGCAGAATCCGACCCGCAACGCGCCTTCACGCGCTCTGCTGAACCCATCGACTCCGCCAACCCGGTGCCTCGAAAGGATCCGAAAAATACTGGGTCTCGTGAACGACTTTGCCGTTGCGGAACTCCATAATGCTTACCGTGTAAGTCGCTCGCCCCTTATAGGCGATGGAGTATTCCGTGATCCAAAGATTCCCTTCTCCTTGAATTCGCCTGACGTCGAAGCCTGATGGCTTATCTGGATGATGACTCCGCAGCGCCTGCAAATTAGCTCGCCCGAGGATTCGTTCACCTGATTGCGGATAGTCACAGATGGCGTCGTCATCGTAAATATCGTGTTCAGCTTCGAGATCGCGGGCCGCCGACGCGCGCCAGTGGGCATTCAGTGCTTCACGTATTTGTTCTTCCTGCATGGCTTGCCTCCGGATACCGTTCACATCGACCTATTGCGTATTTCGCGGAATAAAGCCAGGGCTGCCCGTCTTGACGACTTCGTTGAACCTCTGCCTCGTCTCAATCCGGTTGATCTCATCGAACGCGTCTGTCGGAAGTGCGGAGATATCGAAATTCTCTCGCGCGCGGGTCGCCGTTTTGGGGGTGGTGAGCAAAGCGCAGCCACGCTGGATCGCCCAGGCAAGCAGCGCCTGTGCTGGCGTCTTTCCAATTCGAGCGGCGATCAGCGAAACGACGGGATCCTCAAGTGGTCCCGGCCTGATTCCGTGACCCAATGGCGCAAAGGCCAAAAACACGATCTCTTTCTCTTTGCAGAATTCCAGAAGATCCGTTTCTGGAAGATACGGATGTGCTTCGACCTGCACCACCGCCGGCTTGATTCGCGCTGATTCATAGAGAGGCCGCAATTCGTTCAAGCCGATGTCAGACAGTCCAATTGCTCGGCATCTTCCATGGTCGACGAGTTCCTCCATCGCCCTCCACGTGTCTAACAAAGTCACGCCGTTATCGTAGATGACGTTCCCGTTTTCATCGCGCGGGTCCTGCTCATCTCCTGCTTGAAATGCAAATGGAGTGTGTATCAGATAGAGATCAAGATAGTCGAGCCCCAACCTTTCAAGACTTGCATCGAAAGCCGGTCCAACACGCTCGGGCCGATGATTGGAGTTCCACAATTTTGTGGTCACGAAGATGTCTTCGCGTGCGATCCCTCCGGCAGCCAGCCCTATCCGCAGAGCCTCGCCGACCTCGCGCTCGTTTCGATATCGCTCGGCACAGTCGAAGTGTCGATAGCCGGCTTCCAGCGCGTCTCTGGTAGCACTGGTCGTCGTAGCTGCATCGGGAATCAGCGTGCCAAATCCGAGCGCGGGCATACGACCGCCCCCGTGATTGAGCACTAACTTTTTGCTCCGAAAATCGGAAGACTCAATCACGGCGACACCTCCGCACTATTTCATGCCCTGCGACGAAGGACCGACGCTCAGGCTTGCAATTGTGGTGCCAGGTGTATGAACAGAAAATGTCAACATACTCGAGTCGCTACTCGGCAGCCGCCATCCGGGTCAAACCGAGCACCAAACAGGTCTGCTCCTTGATCGAGTGTAGCAAATGAATGACTGGGCGGCGGGGGGTTCTAAAACAACCGACTAGTCGTGGCAAGTGCAAAGTTCGAGCTCGTGGCCATCGGGGCTGGCCAGGACAATGCTCTTCATGGTCTCGTCATTTAACCCATCAAGAACGACTGTTGCCCCGAGGGCCTTGGCTCGGTTTAGAAAAGTATGCAAGGCTGATACGTCGAATTCGAACACCGGTACGCATCCGCTACCGACGAACTCATCGCCAAAATCATTCAGCAGCAGTCCAAAGCGGACTTCGCCTAGTGAAAACTCCGTCCACCTCTCCGACTTGCGGTTCGGCGAGCGTTCTAATAGGTTTTCCCAGAACGTCGCAGCCCGCTCCATGTCCTTCACTTTCAAATAAGTGGTTCTGATTCGCATCGAATGCTCCATGAACGAGTCTCGCAAGACGCAGCACATAATAGAAGATTCAAAAAATACCCGGCGAAAAATAGTCAACGATCCACGTCTCTGTGTGGAACAATCAAAACCGGACGGGTACCGCCTCATGCAATCGGCATGCCGCTCTCACCACTTGCCCGCTGATCTTAAGTGCGCTCGTCTTTGCCAAAGTAGCTCGTGACTCGCCGGTGCCGGAGGTGCCGAGCGTAGTTTTTGGCTTCGGTACAATCACGCGCAATATTGCATATCAAGGGCGATAGACCAATGGCAAATGCGGCAGACCATCCAGATGAAGGACTGACCACCGAACGCGTGATATTGCGAGCCGTCAGCGAAGATGACGCGAGCGCGCTGCAAGCGTACTACGCAGCCAATCGAATACATCTTCAGCCTTGGGAGCCTGCGCGACAGGAAAGTTTTTTTAACCTGGATGCCATCGCTGACAGGCTGCGCGCAATGGCTCATCAAACCGCAACAGGAAACGCTCTTCATCTCGTGCTGTTTGAACGTGAAGGCGGTCAGTTGATCGGAGAATGCAACTTCACCAATATCGTTAGGGGACCGTTCCAAGCGTGTCATCTTGGATTCTCTCTTGCAAAAGCGGCCGAAGGGAAAGGCCTAATGCGAGAGAGTCTAACGGTGGCCATCCAGCATGTGTTCAGAGATATCGGCTTGCATCGCATCATGGCCAACTATCGACCGGAGAACACCCGCAGCGAGCACCTACTGGCTAGCCTTGGTTTCGAGAAGGAGGGCCTGGCTAGGTCGTACTTGAAGATCAATGGTTCCTGGGCCGATCACGTACTTACCTCGTTGATCAATCCAGACGATCTTGCCGATCCCGTATCCAACTCACGTATGCTGTGAATGGAACAATAATGCGGTCTTCATTCAAAATGCGCGATCAGAAATCAACCCGAACGAGGCCCGTAACCTGTTTCGCCGACAGGCTTTGGAAACCGTTCCTTAGACTCGCCATCCCAGTCTGCGCGTTCGCGTGCACGGTCATAACCGCAATGCCGGCGTATTCAGGTGAACTGATGCAAGTCCTAGTACGGGGACCGCAGACCCAGGCCGTCTTCATCGAACAGCCAACCAGCGCGCCGCCATGGGTCATCGTATTGTTTGCCGGAGATGAAGGCGTGATCGCCCTCGACGGCACCGGCCCGACAACAATGAGGGCAAATTTCCTCCTCCGGACTGCCACATACTGGACTTCCGCGGGCGATGCGATCGCTATCGTCGACGCGCCATCCGATCGATCATCCGGCATGAATGACGCGTTCCGTCTGAGCGAAGCTCACGCTCAGGACTTGCACGTCATTGTCGCAGCGCTCAGGCAACGCTTTCCAGCCGCAAAAATCGCCCTCGTGGGTACCAGCCGGGGCACGATTTCGGTTGGCAATGTGCTCCATCGGGAACCACGGCTGGCCGACGCGTATGTACTGACGTCGCCCGTCACGATCGGCATGCGTGGCGAGACCGGGCTTTCGGGCATGCATTGGGACGTCGGCGCTACACCGGTCCTGGTGGTGTCGAACGAAAATGACGGATGTCGGGTTTCACCGTTTAGCGCGGCCCGCACGCTCGCTAAGGACAACCGCTTGCAGTTCCTGGCGGTATCAAGCAGCGAGCGCGGCGGAACTGGCGCTAGTGAATGCGGGGCGAAGTCGCCGCATGGCTTTCTTGGCATCGAGGCGCAGGTGCTGTCGGCGGTCTCACGATGGCTGGAAAACCCGGGAACCGTGCCCAACTAGTACCTTTGCACAGAGGTTATGACGGTTTGTCAGAGGTCGGTACTGGGTAGGCTTTGGCCAATTTTTCCTGGGCCCTTTCGGTAGAGAACATCCAGTTGATGCGAGCGCCGCGGGCGTTTCGCAGTTGCTCCCAAGCCGCGACCTCGCTGATCAACCGGTCGCGGCAGTCGATGCGGCGATCCAGACATTGGCTTCGCAGCACACCGATTTCGATCTCGACCATGTTGAGCCAACTGGCATGCTTGGGGGTGTAGTGGAATTCGATCCGCTGCAGGATGCGGCGTGCCTCTGCTGGTGGCAAGGCTTGGTAGAGCGCGGCAGGCGTGTGGGTCGACAGATTGTCCAGCACGACACGGATGCGCGATGCATGGGGGTAGTGGATATCGACGAGATCGCGCATGCACTGGGCGAAGTCATCCGCCGTTCTCCGTTCGGTGACTTTCACCTTGCGCCAGCTACGATGTGCATCGAGGAAGACGAACAGATTGGCGGTGCCGTTGCGCTTGTATTCGCAGTCGTAGCGCAAGGGTTTGCCGGGCTCCGCCGGAATCGGTTGGCGTACTTCGCCGATGAGCTGGGTCGGGCTTTCATCGAAGCACACCACCGGGTGCTGCGGGTCCGGGGTTTCGGCGTACAGGTCGAGCACGTCTTCCATGCGTGCAACGTATTCCGCGTCGATCTTGGGAATGCACCACATGTCCTTTCGCCATGGCTTCAGATCGTTCTCGGCCAGACGCCGGCGTACCGTCTCGCGCGATAGCGCTTCATGCTCGGTCAGCTTGACGAACGTGTCAGCGAGCAATTCCAGCGTCCAGCGCGCACGTCCCGGTGGCGGGTTGGTGCAGGCGGTGGCGATCAGCAGGGCCTCTTCCTTGCCGCTGAGCTTGCGCTGCGCCCCAGGCCGAGCCTGTTCGTTCAGCGCCGCTTCCAGCCCCATCTCCACGAAGCGACGCTTGGTGCGGTACACCGTGGATTCGCCAACCGCCACGGTGGCGGCAATGCTCGCGTCATCCTTGCCAGCGTGCGCTGCAAGCAGGATCTGCGCACGCTTGAGCTTGCGTGCCGCGTGCTTGCCGCCGCTTAGCATGGCAGCAAGCGCCTCACGTTCAGATTGGTCGAGTTCGACTCGATAGCGTAGATTCATCCGGATGGCTTCCTTCGGGGGAGCCTCCTTCGACTGCCGGGGTTCCGAATGAATCAGAAGTCGCTTCCATTGCCAGGCGAGCGCTCAGCCTGCCCGAGCTTCACCGACAAGCAAGGTCAGTATCTCGCTTTCATCTGGGCCTACAGCTTGATAAACGGCCGCGCTCCGGCCGAGCACGACATGCAGCGTTTTTTCGCCGTCACGGCTCCTTCCGTCCATCAAATGGTGCTCAACCTCGAACGCAATGGATTGATCAGCCGGCAAGCAGGCATCGCTCGCAGCATCAAACTGCTCGTTGACCATAATTGCTTGCCTGTCCTACAACCCAGCCAAACTGTCATAACCTCTGTGCAGCGGTACTAGCGGGTCGTCTCGATCCGGCCGTATGCGACCGGCGTCTGTCCGGTGCCGTACCGACTGCTTCGTCCATTGAGGTCATGCTGTGGCGATGGAAGCAGCGCTCAAGGAGCGAGGTAATGAACAAAGACCAGATGCAGGGATGGATAAGAGAGATCACGGGTAAGCTGCGTACCGGCCTCGGCAAGACCATCGGAAACCGCACGGTCGCGTGGAAGGGGCGCGTCGAGCAGGTCATCGGCAAGACGCAGTCATCGTATGGCGATGCCAAGGCGCGCTTCAAGAAACGCTCATAAGCGACCGATGCGCCGCATGGTGCAGCACGTGAGCGCGCCAGGCCCCCGCTCCTCCCCTCCGCTTAAAGCCGAACGACGTCGACGATGGCATCGGCAAATGCCTTCGGCGCTTCCTGCGGCAGGTTATGTCCGATGCCGCCGTCGATGTTCCGGTGCTGATACTTGCCGGTGAATTTCTTCGCGTAGGCGGCCGGCTCGGGATGCGGTGCGCCGTTGGCGTCGCCCTCCATCGTGATGGTCGGGACAGAGATGGTCGGCCCCTTCGCCAGTCGCGCTTCGAGCTCGTCGTATTGCGGCTCGCCCTTAACCAGACCCAGACGCCAGCGGTAGTTGTGAATCACCACCGCGACGTGATCGGGATTGTTGAAGGACTCAGCCGAGCGGTCGTACGTCGCATCGTCGAAATTCCATTTCGGCGACGCGAGACGCCAGATCAGCTTGTTGAAGTCGTGGCGGTTCGCTTCGTAACCTGCATGGCCACGCTCCGTGGCGAAATAGAACTGATACCACCAGGCCAGTTCAGCCTTCGGCGGCAGCGGCGCCCGGTTGGCTTCCTGGCTGCCGATCAGATAACCGCTCACCGACACCATCGCCTGGCATCGCTGCGGCCACAGCGCGGCGATAATATTCGCCGTACGCGCGCCCCAATCGAAGGCGCCAAAGATGGCTTTGTCGATCTTCAATGCATCCATCAACGCAATGATGTCGACGGCCACCACGGCCTGCTGACCGTTGCGCGGCGTATCCGCGGACAGGAACCGTGTCGAACCATAACCCCGCAGATACGGCACGATGACCCGGTAGCCCGCGGCTGCCAGCAACGGCGTGACTTCAGCAAAGCTGTAGATATCGTAGGGCCAGCCATGCAGCAGGATCACAACCGGTCCATTCTGCGGACCCGCTTCCGCATAGCCCATGCTGAGGGTTCCGGCATTGACCTGGCGAATGTTGTTGAACGAAGCAACACGCGTTGCGGTGTTCGCATTGGATGGCGTGCCGGTCGACTGCGCCTTGGCTAGCCCGCTCAAACCCAACTCCACCAAGCTGATACCAGCAACTGCCGTCCCAAGCAGACGACGACGTCGAGTATTGATCTGATCCGGCATCGCGGATTCTCCTCAAAGGTTAGCTAAACGGGCGCAAGACATGTCCGGCCTGCGAAGCCAGACGATCTGGCCTGGAATCATTAAAGCCCGTGGACGTATCTGGCGTGTGTCTGCGAAAAGCACCAGTGAAACGTTATGTATTTACCGAAGGTGCAGATACGTTGAGATACAAAACGGGGGAGTTGGCATTCATCGACGAAAAAGTACGGCATACAACGCGATCGGCGAGCGATCGGAATTTAGCCGACGCCTTTCAACACCAGTGTGGCTTCTAGGCCGCCATCGGGCCGGTTATGCAACGACAGCGTCGCGTCCATCGCCAAAGCGAGTTGCCGCGCAATCGCGAGGCCCAACCCGGTACCGCCGGTTCCGCGGTTGCGCGATCCTTCCAGCCGATAGAACGGTTCGAACACCGCTTCCAGCGACTCGGCCGGAATACCCGGCCCACGATCGAGCACGGAGACCCTCACGTGCCCGTCCTGCGAGGCGACCCTGATCTCGGCCGCCCCACCGAACTTCAACGCGTTATCGACGAGATTGCCCACGATCCGGCGCAACGCCTGAGGACGCGTCACCAGCGCAGTATCGATTCGACCGTGCAGCGAAACGTCCTTGCCGGCATCGACATAGTCGAACACGAGGCTGTCGAACAGCGCGTCCGGATCGATACGCAGGGGTGCCTCGCTGGCGCCGTGCATGGTGCGCGCGTAGGTGACGCCTTCCTTGACCATCGTTTCCATTTCCTGCAGATCCTGCTGCAGCTTGGCGCCCTGTGGGCTCTCGTCCATCACGTCGACGCGCAAACGCATGCGGGTAATCGGCGTTTGCAGATCGTGCGAAATCGCCGCGAGGATCTGCAAGCGCTCGGTCATGTACAGCCTGATGCGGTCCTGCATGGCGTTGAACGCCCGCGCCGCGCGCGCCACTTCGTCCGGGCCGTCTTCGGGCAGACGCTCCACCTTCAGGTCGGGGCCCAGGGCATCGGCCGCTCGCGCCAAGTGGCTCAACGGGCGCGTTGCCAGCCGTACCGCCAGCCAGCAGCACGCGGCCAGCACCACCAGTTGCAGCACCAGCAACCACGACAGCCACGGCGACAGCGGCGCTCCCGGCATGGGACGATAGTCGATCGTCAGCGGCATGCCGTCACTCAACTGCAGATGGACCTGCAGGCGGTCCGGATCACCGGGGACGGCGTTGGCCGTGAGCGGATAGCGCTTGCCAATGCCGTCTGCGATAGATTGAGCGACCCTCGCTGAGAGCTTCTCATCCGGCGGCGCGCCGGCGACCCCGGGCCCCAGGTTGAAGGTATAAGTGCGCCGCGCCAGCCTCGGTAGCCATTCGGCCCGTTCGTTAGCGGGCAAATGATCGAGCAGCGCGACGGAGCTGGTGACCTCGCGCTCGATGTAACCCATCATCACGTTCGTCATGGTCTGGTCCCGCTCCGTCATGGTGAGCCAGACCGACAGCGTTTGCACCAGCGCAAGGCTGACAAAGAGAATCAGGGCAAGCCGCGCGAACAGCGTGCGCGGCCAACGCAGCAATGTATTCAGCTTCATGGCGTGCCTTCGATCATGGTCACCGCCGCCGAAAATACATAACCCTCGCTGCGCAGCGTCTTGATGTAACGAGGCTCACGCGCGGTGTCCTGCAGGCGTTGTCGCAAACGGCTGACCAGCAGATCGATCGAGCGATCGAACGCATCGGCCTGGCGGCCTTGAGTCAGATTCAGCAACTGATCGCGCGTGAGCACGCGCTGGGGATGATCGAGGAACACGCGCAGCAAGCGATACTCCGCGCCGCTTAAGGCCACCATGGTGCCCTCGGCGTCGAGCAGATGACGCGCCGTGGTGTCGAGGCGCCAGTCGCCGAAGGCGATCATCGGCGCGGTTTCCGTCACCTGCATGCCGGGTGGCAGCATCCGCGCGCGGCGCAGCACGGAGCGGATGCGCGCCAGCAGTTCGCGCACCGCAAACGGTTTGGACAGGTAATCGTCCGCGCCCATTTCCAACCCGACGATGCGATCCGTCTCCTCGCTGCGGGCGGTCAGCATCAAGACCGGCACCGCGCGAAACTTGCCGGCACGCAATTCCCGGCACAGCACGAGACCGTCTTCGCCAGGCATCATCAGATCGAGCACGATCAGATCAGGCGCGCCCTGTTCGAGGACGGTGCGCATCTGCCGGCCGTTGGCGGCCAGCGAAACGCGCATGCCATTCTTCTCCAGGTAGGTGGCGAGCAATTCGCGGATGCCGCGATCGTCGTCGACGATCAGGACGTGGTCGGTGTTTTCCATCAATGGATCAATCCTTTCGACGATTGACACGCACCCGGTTCACGTTGATCAGCGAACAGTGCACGGGGTGTGCCAGTTCCGCCGCCAATCCGCCCGCGAGGAAGGCGAGAATTGTCATGAGCCGTCTCATGCATCCTCCACGACGGACAGGCTGGCGCCATTGGCTACGCTCGCCTCCAGCGTATACGGATCGACACCCTCCAGGCAACCGATGTTGACCCGCCACAGCTGCGGATCTCTACGCGTCTGATGGAATGGATAAATACCGCAGTGCTTGCAGAAATAGTGCTTCGCCGTGCGTGTATTGAACTGATAAAGCGTCAGCGCTTCCTCACCCTTCAGGATTTTCAGTTCACCCGCGGCAAACGGCGGCGTCATCAGCGCGCCCTTGCGCCGGCACAGGCTGCAATTGCAACGCCCAGCGGGCAGGACATCGGTACGGACTTCAAATTTCACGGTCCCGCAATGACAGGATCCTTGCAGCAGTTCGGTACTCATGTGGCTTCTCCACGGTAGGAATGGCTGCTTTATAGCCTGGTACGCGCGACGCTTTGTATCCCAATGTATCTGGGCGTTCTCCTGACACAAAACATTGCACCCGCGCAGCTTCGGCGACACAAGCCAGATACGAACGAGCGTTCAAATGCACCCATGCCAACCACTGGAATGCCCGATGCGACGTCCAGGTCCACGCCCGGATCGCCGCTCTGTTTCCCTCTCTGAAAAGGACGCTGACATGCTCTCCCGACTCAAATCCACCGCAACCGTCGCCCTGTTCGCCGCAACCGTGGCAGCCGGCGCCGCCGCAATCGCAACGCTCGTTGCAAGTCCCGCGGCCAGCGCTGCCGCCGGTCCCGTTGCAAACCAGCTCGACAACAACACTACCGCGCCGGAATTTACCGGCATCGATAAATGGCTCAATAGCGATCCCCTGACCATGCAGCAGTTGCGCGGCAAGGTTGTGCTGGTCGATTTCTGGACCTATACCTGCATCAATTGCATCCACGTGCTGCCCTACGTCAAGACCTGGAATCAGAAATACAAGGACCGGGGCCTGGCGGTGGTTGGTGTCCACACACCCGAGTATCCGTTCGAGCGCAGCACGGACAACGTCAAGACGGCGATCAAGCGCTTCGGCATTACGTTCCCGGTCGCGCAGGACAACAACTACGCAACATGGCGCGCCTACGACAACCAGTATTGGCCCGCGTTTTATCTGGTCGACAAGAAAGGGCACGTGGCCTACACGCACTTCGGCGAAGGCGACTACGAACAGACCGAAGCGAAGATCAAGGCGTTGCTGGCGGAAAACCCGTGATTCGTATCGCAATGTATCTGGGCCCCGAGGTGATACAGAACATTGCAATTGCCCCGGTTTCTCGACACAAGCCAGATACGTCCGCACGTTTTAATGCATCAACGCCGGATGCAAGACGCAAGCAAATCGCAGATGACTGACCGAATTGCTGCCCTTGCTCCTGATACCCCGGCGCCTTCCTTTTAATTTATTGGTTCACGGAGAACGACATGAAAACCTCAATGATCGCTTTGGCATTCGCTGCATTCGCTACGGTTGGCTTCGCTCACGCCTCTGAAGCGTCCGCAACAACCGCTGCTCAATCGGCCGCCGCGCAAGTGCAGCAATGGAACCCGAGCCAAACTGGCGCAACGCAGAAGACGCGCGCAGAGGTCCGCCACGAACTGGTTCAAGCCCAGCAGGATGGCCAACTCGCGCAGCTCAGCAGCTTGTATCGCGGTAGCTGATTATCTGAGCGCCGCAAGATTGAACTATGCTTCCAATACGGTAAACAATCCTCTTGGTTCAAGATGCTTCACACGTTCCACTACGCCCACACCGAGCGCGCTCGGTGTGGGCGTAGTGCGTTCAATCGCTCGTGAGATCACGCTGCGATTGATCGGGAACCTCGCTTTATCGCCCATCGGAAATGCCATGTCAGACACCATCCTTCCCCAATCACCCTCTCGCCGTCGTTTTGTTAGTGTGGCAGCGGCGGCCGTTGCCGCTGGCTCGCTGAGTCAGCTCGCTTTTGCAGAAACGAATCCAGCGATTACTGAAGTTACCCAGCCGGCCGGCGGCGACAAGACCGCTATTCGTCCACTTCGCGTGCATGTGCCGGAATCGCAACTGATCGACTTGCGCAGGCGCATCAAAGCCACGAGGTGGCCTGACCGCGAAACCGTTACGGATGACTCGCAAGGCGTGCCGCTCGCGATGATTCAGGAATTCGCGCGCCATTGGGCGACCGATTACGATTGGCGCAAGTGCGAGGCAAAGCTGAATTCGCTGCCGAATTTCGTGACCGAGATCGACGGGCTGGACATTCATTTCATCCACGTTCGCTCGAAACATGAAAATGCGATGCCGCTCATTGTCACGCACGGGTGGCCCGGTTCGGTCATCGAGATGTTGAAGATTGTCTATCCGCTGACCAATCCCACGGCATACGGGGCGAGCGCGTCGGATGCTTTTCATCTGGTCATTCCGTCTTTGCCGGGCTACGGATTTTCAGGCAAACCTACCACGACCGGTTGGGGTCCTGAGCGTACTGCGCGTGCCTGGGTCGTACTCATGAAGCGCCTTGGATACGAGAAATTCGCGGCGCAAGGCGGCGATCTGGGTGGCGTCGTCGCAAATGTGATGGGTAAGCAGGCGCCTCCGGAATTGCTGGGCATCCACGTCAACTTCCCCGCGACTGTTCCGCCCGAGATTGCAAAGGCGCTCGCAGCCGGCGATCCGCCGCCATCCGGTCTCTCGGACGATGAAAAGCACGCTTACGAGCAGCTAAGCAGTGCGGCCAAGAAACGGCGTGCCTATGCGTTGGAGATGGGAACACGCCCGCAAACGCTTTACGGATTGGCGGACTCGCCGGTTGGACTGGCAAGCTGGCTGCTCGATCACGGCGACGGGTATGTTCAGCCGGCGGCGGCGCTGACTTCGGCCGTGTTCGGGCGACCCGGCAATGGAGAATCCGCAGGCGACCTGACACGGAACGATCTCCTCGACGACATCACGCTCTACTGGCTGACAAACACGGGGATTTCCGCGGCGCGCTTCTATTGGGAGTCTCACTTCAACTTCCTCGCCGCTGCCGATGTGTCCGTCCCGGCTGCCGTAAGCGTCTTTCCTCGCGAGAACTATCAGGCCCCGCGAAGCTGGACGGAGCGCGCGTATCACAACCTCATCTATTACAACAGGCTCGATAAAGGCGGACACTTTGCGGCATGGGAACAGCCGCAATTATTTGCCGAAGAGGTTCGCGCCGGTTTGAGGCCGCTGCGCAAATAGCGGATCATTCCCCGCCTTGGACCGACCTGGATGGCCGCACTGAGCGCCGCTGCTGCGCACCATGTGCATCGACCCACCGCGACGGCTTCAAGTAACCTTCACTTTTTGGCCGGTTAACTGGAAAAAATGAATCTAAACGGCAAAAATTTGCCTGTTAGCAGGCAAGGCTCCCGGTGAATTGCTGGCGGAAAAACCCTGATTCGCATCGCAATGGATTGCAGAGGAGGCTAAGCGAGTGTCGAGCCCGCGTAGAATCACCCACTCGTTTCCAGCCACGCACACTCTCCGCACACATCGGACCCGACATGGAAATCAAGTGGATCGAGGACTTCATCGCGCTCTCCCAGTATCAGAGCTTCTCGCGGGCGGCGGAATTTCGTAATGTCACCCAGTCGGGGTTCAGCAGGCGCATTCAGTCGCTTGAGCAGTGGGTAGGCGCGGACCTCATCGACAGAAGCAGCTTCCCTCCAACACTGACGCCTGCCGGACAACTGTTTCGGGAAGCAGCGGTAGATATTCTTGGGAAGCTGTTCGATACGCGAGCCATCATTCGCATCGACCAACGCATGGCGGGCAAAGGCTTGCAGATTGCAGCGGGCCATACGATCGCGCTAAGTTTTCTGCCGGCCTGGTTGAAGGCACTCACTGCCCGTTTCGGCGAGGTACGTGCCCGGGTGATACCCACCAATGTCCACGACTCCATCCTGATGCTCGTGAACGGCAACTGCGAATTGATGTTTGCCTATCATCACCCGGAGCTGCCTCTCCATCTCGACCCGATCAGGTACGAGCATCTCACCGTAGGCGTCGATGTACTGATGCCTGTCTGCCGGCCAAACCCGCGTGGCGCTCCCATCTTCCGGTTGCCGGGAACGGCGGCGCGTCCATTGCCGTTGATTACGTACACGGAAACCAGCTATTTCGGCCGCTGCCTCGCACTCCTCCTCAGCCGGGTCGACGCCACCCCGGCTTTGCGGCCTCACTACGAGTCCGACATGGCCGAGGTCCTCAAGAAACTGGTCCTGGAAGGCGAAGGCGTTGCCTGGCTGCCAAAAAGCTCGATCGTCGCCGAGCTCGAAGCGGGCGAACTCGTCCCGGCCGGCCGGGATGCGTGGCATCTCGAAGTTGAACTTCGCGTCTACCGGGATGCATCCAATCGCAGCGAGTTTCTGGACACGCTCTGGCGCCACCTCCGCGCCGAATCGCAGGCTGTCGATTAAGGGTAATCCCGCGTTATGCGAATCTCGCATATCCCCATGCAGGACCCGCATTGAGTCTTTTTTGATCATCTCTATCATCCGTCCATACACAGAAACGTCGCTCCTCTAGCGGCGTTTTTGCCTCCTGCCTGCGTACGGTGGTCACGTCAGACCTCAGTGCGCCTTCTCGGACTGATGGAAATGAAAAACCGCCTAACGTTCTATATTGTGGTCGGCATGGTGCTCGGCGTGATTGTCGGTTACGTGTGCCATCGGACCGTAGCTGATGCTGCGGAAGCCAAGACAATCGCCGGTTACTTCTCGATCATTACCGACATCTTCTTGCGTCTCGTGAAGATGATTATCGCGCCGCTCGTCTTCGCCACGCTCGTGTCCGGGCTCGCCGGAATGGAAGGGACGAGCGACGTACGCAGAATCGGCTTCAGGTCGGTGGGTTGGTTCGTGTGCGCCTCGCTTTTCTCGCTCGCGCTTGGCCTCGTCCTGGCGAATGCGTTGCAACCCGGCGCCGGCTTGCATATGACGCAGACCAGTTCCGATGTTGCCACCGGTCTCAACACCGCGGGTCTGAACTTCAAGGACTTCGTCACGCACGCGTTCCCTTCCAGCATCATCGATGCGATGGCTCGGAATGACATTCTGCAAATCCTCGTCTTTTCTGTGCTGTTTGGCGTGGTCCTGAGTGCCATCAAGACGGACCCGCGCGTCACACCGTTGATCGCAGGCATCGATGCGCTCGTCCCCGCGATGCTGAAACTGACCGACTATGTGATGCGGCTTGCTCCGATTGGTGTCTTCGGCGCTCTCGCCTCCGCGATTACGGTGCACGGCCTGGACGTGTTGACTACCTACGGCAAGCTCGTTGGAAGCTTCTACCTCGGTCTCGTCCTGCTGTGGGCTGTGCTTATCCTCGTTGGCCACGTCTTTCTGGGCAAATCGATCTGGAAGTTGCTAAAAACGGTCCGTGAGCCCGCGATGCTCGCCTTCTCTACCGCGAGCAGTGAAGCCGCTTATCCGCGCCTGACCGAAAAGCTTGAACAGTTCGGTATCGACAAGAAGGTCGTCGGCTTCACGTTGCCGCTCGGCTACGCGTTCAACCTCGACGGATCGATGATGTACCAGGCGTTTGCTGCGATCTTTATCGCGCAAGCTTTCGGCATCGACATGCCGCTCAGCGCTCAAATCATGATGTTGCTGGTGCTTATGTTGAGCAGCAAGGGGATGGCCGGCGTCGCAAGAGGCTCCGTGGTGGTGGTGGCGGCCGTTGCCCCGATGTTTCATTTGCCCCCGTCCGGCGTGGTGTTGATCCTCGCCATCGATCAGATTCTCGACATGGGGCGAACCGCCACGAACGTCATCGGTAACAGCATCGCGACGGCCGTTATCGCAAAGTGGGAGGCCAAGCGGGTTGCCAGGCAGAACGACGCAGAGAACAACGTTGTCCTGGGCCAACTGCAAGGCGAAACAAAATGATCAGCGCAAACGTGCTGAGCGGGAAGAGGTTCGGCGTGGTGGGCGGTCTCGGTCCACTGGCAAGCGCGGACGTCTTTTTCAAGCTCGTCAAATCGACGCCCGCCTCGAGCGATGCCGAACACGTCGATGTTATTTTCGAGCAGCATCCCTTCCGAAGCGCGGCCATAGGGAGTGAGGCGACGACTCAACGGAAACTGTACATTTTCGACATGATTAGCGGCTTCGAGAAGAGGGGTGTGACGACCGTCGTACTCCCCTGTTTTCTCAGCCACACGTTTATCGACGAGCTAAAGGCTAACTCGCCCTTGCAGATCGTCGATATGGTGGAAGCCGTCCGCAGCCATGTTCGAAGAAAATTTCCGGCTGCGCGGCGAATCGGCGTGCTGACCTCGGACTACACCCGTCGAAAGGGATTATTCGAAAAGTATTTCGCGGAGCCGGAATTTGAAGTCATTCATCCCTGGCCGCGCGACAGTGTCGATCTCATCACCGAAGCCGTCTATGGCGCGAACGGCATCAAGAGCGGAAATCTGTCTGGCCGGCCCGTCGCGCTTCTGCGCGAGGCCTGCGAGGACCTCATCGCGCAAGGTGCACAAATCATCGTGCCGGGTCTGACGGAGATTGCGCTCGTGGCGGAGGAAATGGGCTCGTTTCGAGTGCCACTGATCGATTCGAATCTTGCGTATGCGCAGTACGTGATTGCAGGCGAATACGGTTTGCCCGAATCCATTTTCAAAGTGGGCGTGGTCGGCGGAGTTGGGCCTGCAGCGACGGTGGACTTCATGCAGAAGATCGTACGCAATACACCGGCGAATCGGGATCAGGACCATATCAGGCTTCTGATTGAACAGAATCCGCAGATTCCCGACCGCACCGAAAACCTGATTGGTGACGGGCCCGACCCGACGATTTCGCTTTACGCGACCTGCAAGAAGCTCGAGTCGGGCGACGCGGACCTCATCGCTATTCCGTGCAACACCGCTCACGCATTTGTTGAACGGATTCAGCCGTATCTCGGCATACCGATCGTCAACATGCTGACGGTTACGGTCCGCCATCTGCGCGAAACGTTTCCGCTGCTGCGCTCCGTTGGCGTGCTGGCCACCTCCGGCACGATCGCAAGCGGCGTCTACGAGAAAGCCCTCGAATCGCAGGGTTTGCGGCAAATCGTTCCAACCGCGGAATTGCAGGCCTGCGTGATGGATGCGATCTACGGCAAGGAAGGGGTAAAAGCGGGATTCACCACCGGGCAATGCCTCGACGACATCGCCGCTGCCATTGACGGGCTCATAGCGGAAGGCGTCGAAGTCATCGTCCTCGGATGTACAGAGTTACCGCTTTTATTGCCACAGACGAGTTTCGTGGGGACGACCGGCGCACGCGTCAGTCTCGTCGATCCAACCGATGTCCTTGCACAACAATGCGTGGCTCTCGCGATAGCGGCCGCGGAGCGCCCCGTTTCTTTGCGCTGTTAAATCCTTGTAGGAGTCTGGATATGAACATCAACACTACCCTTCAACGGGTCGCCTGCCTGCGCAATCCGAGCACAACGCTCACCGCTGCGCTTCTCGTCTGCGCTAGCTGCTTATGCGGCACGAGCGTGTCGGCTGCAGATGCCACTTCCGATAGTGCGGCAGCTACCGAGGCGACGAGTCCGGCAGCCGGGTCGCCCCGGATTCTTGTTCTCGCAACCGGCGGCACGATTGCCGGCACAACTGACCCGCGTTCAGCCATTGGCTACAACTCGGGAAACGTCAAAGGCCAGGAACTGGTTCGGGCGGTTCCGGGCATTGAAAAACTCGCGAGCATCAACTCCGAGCAGATTTCCAATGTCGGGTCGCAGGATATGAACGACGAGATCTGGTTCCGGCTTGCGCGCCGTATCCAGGAGGCCTTCGATCGAAACGAGGCAGATGGGATCGTGATCACCCACGGCACGGATACGATGGAAGAAACGGCGTTCTTCCTGCAAAACGTGGTGCGCTCGGACAAACCGGTGGTGCTTGTTGGGTCAATGCGGCCAGGTGGATCGACGAGCGCGGACGGCCCCGGCAATCTCTACGAAGCGGTGGAAGTCGCAGCGAGTCCGAAATCCCGAGGCAGAGGTGTGATGGTGGTCATGAATGACCAGATTCACGCGCCGCGCTGGATCACCAAGACCAACACGACTGCCGTGCAGACTTTTGCTTCGCCGAACGCAGGTGTGATCGGCTATGTCGACCCGGCGAGCATTCGTTTCGTCGCGCCTGCACCGGTGCCTGTGCTTGCGTCAACACGCGACGTGCTTAGCTTGCCGGCGAATGGCCACCTGCCGCGTGTAGAAATCGTTTATGCGCACAGCAATATGGACGGCGCCCAGATCGACCACGCTATTGCCGATGGTGCGAAGGGGATCGTATTGGCCGGCGAAGGCGATGGCGACGCGTCCAAGGAAGCACTGGCTGCCCTCGACCGGGCGGCGAAGAAGGGTATTGTCGTCGTCCGCTCGACGCGTGTGATGTCTGGATTCGTCAACAGAAATGTGGAGGTCGAAGACGACAAGCGCGGCTTCGTCGTCTCGTTCGATCTGAATCCGCAAAAGGCGCGCTTGCTCACCCAGCTACTCGTCGCAAACGGCATCACTAACCCTGGCAAGGTTCAGCAGGCCTTTTCGGCTACCTTTTGACCGTGGTCCGGCAAGCTCTGATTAGCGGCGTGCGCCGCTAATCAGGCAGCGCGCGTCGATGCCGCTCGACGTTGTCGCCGTCAATCGACCTATCCGACATGCAAATCACGAGTCGGCGCATGCGTGCGTTGCCGCGTCTCCCACCCCTCTGCCAAACCCACATCGGCGTCGGACGCGGGCAACATGGACACCGCGCGAACCAGGTCCGAAGCGCGTTCAGCGAGCATGATCGTCGGCGCGTTCAGATTGCCATTGGGTTCGGTCGGGAAAACAGATGAATCGATGACTCGCAAGCCTTCGAAGCCGCGAACCCGTAACTCGGAATCGACCACAGCCATGTCATCCTCTCCCATGCGACATGAACCGCAAGGATGCATCGTACTTTCAAGGTTCGCCCTGACGAAGGCATCGATCTGTTCATCCGTTTGCACGTCCGGTCCAGGAGCGAGTTCAACATCACGAAAGCGGTCCATCGCCGGTTGCCCGATGATCTCCCGGGTCAAGCGCACGCAGCGTCGAAAACCTTCCCGGTCCTCTTCCCGATCCAGGTAGTTGAAGCGGATCTCCGGATGCGTATAGGGATCGGCCGACACCGCTCGCACGTGGCCCCGGCTCTTCGGCTTGTTCGGCCCGGTCAGCACCATGAATCCGTGTCCTTTGAACAGCTTGTCGCCGTCATAGCGCATGGCGGCCGGCAAGAAATGGAATTGAATGTCGGGCCAGCGCAACCCGGCTTCGGAGCGGATGAATCCGCCCGCCTCGAAATGGTTGCTGGCGCCCAGACCATCCTTGAAAAGCAGCCAGCGCAATCCAATCATGAATTTGCTAAACGGGTCCATTTTCGCGTTGAGCGTGACAGGCTCCTTGCACGCGTACTGGATATAGATTTCCGCGTGATCCTGAAGGTTTTCGCCGACTCCGGGCAGGTGGTGCCGAACCTCGATCCCCGCTTTCCGCAGTACGTCGGCCGGGCCGATTCCAGAACGTTGCAGCAAGTGCGGCGAACCGATAGGACCGGAGGCGATCAATACCTCAGAACGGCACCGCGCGACATGCGTGCGTCCACCTTGATCGTATGCGACCCCAACGGCGCGCTTGCCCTCGAGAATCACGTGACGTGTCATCGCATTCGTCACTACGGTCAAATTCGGGCGCTTCATTGCAGGGCGCAAGTAGGCGTTCGCGGTCGACCAGCGCACACCATCCTTGACGGTCATGTGCATTGCCCCGAAACCCTCCTGCATATGGCCGTTGCAGTCCTCCGTCTTGATGTATCCGGCTTCTGCCCCTGCCGCGATCCACGCACCGTACAGCGGATTCTCCATGTTGTTGCCATTGTTGGTGCACAGCGGCCCCTCCGCACCCCGGTACTCATCCCCCCCGAACTTGTAACTCTCGGCCCGGCGAAAATAGGGCAAACAGTTGCGATAACCCCAACCTCGCGCGCCCAGTTCCTCCCATTCGTCGAAGTCGCAAGCGTGGCCGCGAATATAGACGAGGCCATTGATCGACGACGAACCTCCCAGCACTTTGCCGCGCGGACAATGCAACTGGCGGCCATTCAAATGAGCCTCGGGCGCGGTCTGATAACGCCAGTTGTACTTGGCCGTATTCATCGGCATCGAAAACGCGCTCGGCATCTGAATGATGACGCTGCGATCGCTGCCGCCGTATTCCAGCACAAGAACGCGGACCGCCGGGTCCTCGGTAAGCCGGTTGGCCAACACACATCCGGCCGATCCGGCACCCACAATGATGTAATCGAATTGCTCGGTAACCATGATATTTTCCTGATTTCCAGATCTTGACGGGGTCGTCCGTATTTCAGTAGCAACCCTTGTCGCCGGTGGTGTATTGCGGTGATGTCTTCTCGATATGAGCGATCACCGATTCCTCATACTTCAGATCGAGCGAGCGCGACAAGGCGTAGTAGGCGATGCCCGAGACGAACAGACCGACCAGCCACGCCAGATCGACGCTACCCATGGCACGCGCAAGCGGGCCGACATACACCTCGTTTGAGCCGTCGAGAACACAGAAGAACGGAATCATCGCGACAAAGCCGATTGCGTATGCGATCAAACCGCGTGCACCCCATGTCCCGTACAGATTGTTGTGAGGCATGAAAAAGTGCGGAATGGCATAGCGACCCTTGCGGACGAAGAAGTAGTCCGTCAGATTGACAGCGGTCCAGGGCACGAGAAAATACAGCATGACGACGAGGTAAATATTCAGGACGGAGAGTCCCTTACCCGAGGTATAGATGCTGAGCGCAACACCCAGCTGAAGGATCACCACAAAGAGAATCGCCAGAATACGAGCCTTGGGCGTCGGCTGGACTTTATGGAACGAATCGAGTGCTGTGATGGCCGTCAATTTGGCGCTATAGATGTTCATTGCGATCACCGGCAGAAACGCCAGAATCGTGACGCCGACCACAACACTTCCCATCCCCGGCGCCAGGTCGTTACCCACCTGACTCAATGCGACCAGCACATCGGTCGCGTGCAGATGGTCCGCGAGCCAGCCGCCAATCGCGATCATCCACGCACCCGACAGGGATGCGCCGAGAAACACAGCCGCGATCAGCTTGCCGCTCGGCGTGTTTTTCGGCAGGTAGCGCGAATAGTCGGATACATACGGCGCGTAAGCGATGTTGTAGCTGGCGGCGGCCGCGAATTGCGCAATGAACGCAATCCAGTTGAAGCCCAGCGGTGGCGTCGGTGTCGCGCCCGGTGCGACAGCGGCGAGGGGCACGTCAGGCACCCAATGCATCAGGACGGCCACCGTGACCAGACCATAGAGGGGAAGCGACAGGTACAACGCCCATTTGAAACTGCGGTGCATCCAGTCGTGGCCGAGAATCGCCAGAACCGAAGCCGGCACGGTCACGGCCAACGCCACCTTGACGGGGTCCCAATTGAACAAGGCTTTGAGACCTTGCATCATCAGCACCAGGTTGACGATGTTGAATCCTGCAAACACGAATAGCGTCGCCAACAGGACGACGATGACCCCGCGATAACCGAATTGCGCTCTCGACTGGATCATCTGCGGCAAGCCGAGATGCGGGCCTTGCGAGCCGTGAAAGGCCATGAACAAGGTGCCGAACATGATGCCAAGCGTACCGGCTATCGTGGTCCACAGCGCGCTCAGACCAATACTGGGACCAACAAAACCGATGGTCATGGTGAAGAATGTGAAGTTACCCAGAAACCAGAATGGCCCCTGCCTGGACAATCTGTCGGTTCTTTCGCTATCCGGAATGAAATCGATCGAATGACCTTCGATCGCGCCATGCTCGACGCCAACTACCGTGCTTTTAACTACTTCGTCTGTTGCTTGCATCATGTACCCCTGACAGCAATGAGAGGTTGATGGAATAGATTTGATCCGGCATGCATGCTGGCCGCGGCGCCACGCTCGTCTGGAGACGCCTCCGGCGCATTGACGGTTCAGTGCAGCGTGATCCAGACCGCCTTGCTCTCCATCAGATGATCGAGTTGCTCGGGGCCGAGGTCTTTGCCAAAGCCGGATTCCTTGAATCCGCCGAACGGCATCGAAGGATCGATCGTGCTATGGGCATTGACGTAGACGGTACCCGCGCGCAGTTGCGGGATCAGTTTGTGAACGCGATTCAGGTCATTGGAGTAGATCGCGGCAGCAAGACCGTATGGCGAGTCATTCGCCTGCGACAACGCATCGCCCAGATCGTCAAAGGGCGTGGTCACCAGCACAGGTCCGAAGATTTCTTCACGGACGATCTTCATGTCGCTGCGGCAATGCGTAAAGATGGTCGGTTCGACGAAGTAGCCTGCCCGGTCCAACACGCGGCCACCATGCACGATTTCCGCGCCTTCGCGGCGCCCGGCTTCGATATAGGAAGCGACGCGATCCTTCTGCAGCGCGGAAACGAGCGGGCTGATGAAGCAATCGCGATCGAGGCCCGGTGCGATCTTCAACTTACGCGTGTGCTCGACTAGCGCGCCAATGAATCTGTCGTGAATGCCGCGCTGGATGTAAACCCGCGTACCCGCGTCGCAGACCTGTCCAGAATTGAAGAAGACGCCGTTTGCTACGGCCTGGGCCGCCGCTTCGATGTCTGCGTCCTCGAGCACGAGTACCGGCGATTTGCCGCCCAGTTCGAGTGTCATACGTTTGATGCCGCCCACAGCCGCTTGCCCGACAGTTCGGCCCACCTCGGTGGAACCGGTGAACGTGATCTTGTCTATGCCCGGATGAGCGGCCATAGCGGCACCAATTTCGCGCCCTCGCCCCGTTATGACATTCACGACGCCATCCGGAATTCCAGCCTCCTGCACCAACTCTGCGAAGCGAAGTGTGGACAGCGACGTGAGTTCGGCGGGTTTGATCACGGTCGTACAACCGGCAGCGAGCGCCGCCGCAACCTTCCACGCCATGGTTTGCAGCGGGAAGTTCCACGGCACGATAACGCCGACCACGCCGACGGGCTCCTTGCGCGTGTAAGCAACGTATTCACCAGGCAGGGAGGGTTCTACCGTACGGCCGTGGAGCTTCGATGCCCAACCGGCGAAATAGCGGAAGGTGTCGATCGTGCCTTGTACGTCGACGTCACGCGCATTGGCAACAGACTTGCCTACGTCGATCGATTCGATCTCGGCCAACTCTGTTGCATTCGCTTCGATCAGATCGGCGAGGCGATGCAGCAGTCGTTCGCGCTCAAGGGGCTTGAGCTTTCTCCACGGTCCACCGTCGAACTGCTTGCGGGCAGCGTCGACCGCACGATCCAGATCGGTGGTCGTACCCAGGGGAATGTGCGTGATCACGCCCGCGGTAGACGGTTCGAGCACTGTGCAGGATTCGCGATCGCCTTGTGGCACCCAGGCACCGCCAATTAACATCTTCTGCGGCCGGGTGAGAAAGCGTTGTGTCTCTTCCCGGATGCCGAACGT
Source organism: Paraburkholderia sp. SECH4 (assembly GCF_030511745.1). Taxonomy (NCBI): domain Bacteria; kingdom Pseudomonadati; phylum Pseudomonadota; class Betaproteobacteria; order Burkholderiales; family Burkholderiaceae; genus Paraburkholderia; species Paraburkholderia sp. SECH4. Next base: position 36,196 of record NZ_JALOCP010000047.1, on the reverse strand, counting down.
CTCCAGATAGTTTTGTACGACCCTGTCCATCATTGTCTCCTGTCTTACGGATTGACTGCTATTCGGCCTCTCATGGGCCGGTTTCGTGCAGAAAGGTCCGCCTGTTCCTGGCACGTTTGTTCGTGGATCCTGCGTTGTAGCCGACAGGTTCGGTCGTTCAAAAGCGACCGGGGTCCATCGATATAAACGCGGCTTGTGGCAGCGCGGTGTTTTGAGAGACTATGGACGACAAGGCCGGGGGTAAAAATAACGTGAATCAGATGTTCATATCGGGAATACCGAAGCAAGTGGCGCAAGGAGAGCAACGACCGTGATCCAGTTGCAGGACGTGGACCTCAAGCTACTGAGGGTTTTCATGACGGTGGTACGGTGCGGCGGATTTTCCGCTGCCCAGGCGACCCTGAACGTTAGCCAGTCGACAATCAGCGAGCAAATGACAACGCTCGAAACGCGCCTCGGGCTCAAGCTTTGCGAGCGGGGCCGGAGCGGATTTCGCCTCACCGAACACGGCGTGGCCACTTTCGAGGCAGCGCAACGGCTGCAGGTGGCGGTAGAGAGCTTCTGTGTGGATACCGACGCGCTAAAAAAACACGTCTCAGGAAAGCTGTACCTCGGCATCATTGACAACACGGTGACCGACTCGGCCTCGCCGCTGCCGCAGGCGCTGCAAGCGTTTGTATCGAGAGGGCACGACGTGCATCTGGATGTCTACGTCGGCACGCCCGCCGAACTGGAAGAACGTGTGCTGGACGGCCGGCTGCATATCGCAGTCGGGCATTTTCCGCTTCACGTGCCGGGGCTGACCTACACCGATCTGTATTGCGAACCGGACGGTCTGTATTGCGGGAAGGGTCACGCACTCGCAGGCCGATTGCCTGGCGACGCCGCGCTCGACGAGGCCATCGCATCCAGCCGTGTGGTAGCGCGAGGGTATCTTCAGCAGCACGACCTGCGAATGCTGAAAGTGAGCAAAGCCGCAGCAACCGTCGACAATATCGAGGCGCAGGCCATCCTTATTTTATCGGGCGCCTACATCGGATTTCTGCCGATTCACTACGCTGCCCGTTGGGTCGCGCGCGGCGAGATGCATCAGATCTGCCCGGCGCAGCTCGGCTCGCATTGGCCATTTTGCGCGATCACGCGGCGGGCCGCCGCGCCGCCTACCATCCTGCAGGTCTTCATGATCGACCTGATGGAAAGCTACCGTATGGTTCAGCGGACGGCACCCATGGCATAGGGCTACCGCAGCGTCGTGCGGCACGACCCTTCGCCATGGTTGGGCGACATGAACCTACGGCTGCGTCGACGCCAGCGGCGTAGGCTCACCATTTCGATAGGTATAAATCGTGATTGGCGAGTCCGTCAGGTCGCGGTTTCTGTCAAACCGGTAGTGCCCGGAAACACCATGAGAATCGATGCCGGCGAGCGCGGCACGATACTGAGCCGGTTCGATCGAATTGGCTTTCTGCATTGCCTGCGCCACGATATTCACGCCATCGTACAAGGCCGCGCTGTAGGTCAACGGATCAGTATGAAAGCGTTGCTTGTAGTCCGCCTTGAACTGACGACCCTCGGGTGTCTGATCGAGCACCGGGCCGCCTTGTGGGCAATACACGCGTGTATCGACCGCATCGCCGCCGAGTTTCGCCAGTTCGGCGTTGCACATGGCATCGCCGCCGAGGAGATAACCGTTCATCGCAAGGCGCTTCATCTGTTTGCGCAGCGCACCGGCTTGCGCGTAATAACCGCCGTAGAAAACCCCTTCCGCGTTCGCGCCCTTGACGTGTGTGAGGATCGAGACGAAGTCGGTCGCCTTGTCGGTCGTATATTCCCGATCGACAATCTCGATGCCGTTGGCTTTAGCGGCATTGACGAATTCATCGGCGAGGCCCTGCCCATATGCGGTGCGATCGTCAATCACCGCGATGCGCTTGATCTTCAGTTCCTTTGCCGCAAATTCACCCATCCGGCTGCCCAGTTGCGTATCGCTGGCGGAGATGCGAAACACGAACGGATAGCCGTGTTGCGTGATCGACGGATTCGACGCGACGGTCGCCATCACGATTCCGGACACGTTCACCAGGTTTGAAATCGGAATCGCGACCCCCGAATTGAACGGCCCGAAGATGACCTTCACGTTGGCGTCGACCAGGCTTTGCGCAACCGTCATGCCGGTACGCGGATCGGCGGCGTCATCCTGCGAAACCAGTTCGAAACGGGTTTTCTGGCCACCGATCACAAGCCCCTGGGCATTCAGACGCTCGATCGCCATCCTGACGCCGTTTTCGTCGTCCTTGCCGATGGCGGCCTGCGGACCGGTCAAGGGTCCGGTCAATCCGATTTTGACCACCTGCTCTGCCGCCGTCGCGCCCACCGACACCATGCTCAAAGCGACTGCTGCCAACCAGCTTGCACCTGCGTACGGCTTTTTCATCGTGCTCTCCTCACATCATGACGTGCCTGACCGCCTTGCCGCCGGAAGTGGCGAACGCGTGGCGCTTCGGCACAGAAAAACATCGCTTTGGGGCCGCACTGTCCGTATGCCTTCGCCGAACGTTGGGCAGTGGGGTTGACAGCAATTCTGTGTAGCCAAATTCCTCAATAAAATGCACCATTAGTGAAACACATTTCGGTAATTCCCGAAGTAATCGAGGGGCGGCACGATGCAAGTTCAGGACACGGATCTCAAGCTGTTGCGGATCTTCGAAACCATCGTGCGATGCGGCGGTTTCGCCGCGGCGCAACCGATTCTCAACATTGGCGCATCGAGCATCAGCGAATACATGTCGCAACTGGAGACCCGCCTCGGGCTGCGCTTGTGTGAACGCGGACGCGCGGGTTTTCGCCTCACGGAAGAAGGCGCGGAGTTGCACGCCGCCGCGCAACGTCTGCTCGGTGCCGTCGATACGTTTCATATGGAAGCTGGCGCGTTGCGCAATCAGCTTTCCGGCGTGCTGCGCTTTGGCATGATCGAAGCAACCTTGACCGACAAATACTCGCCGCTGCCGGCCGCGATTCGCGAGTTTGGCCAGATGGCGCCCGAAGTCCGCCTGCACGTGCAGATCGACACACCGGGGAGCATGGAGCAGCACGTGCTGGACGGCCGCCTGCATCTCGCCGTGGGGCCGTTTCCCGCGCGTATCCCCGGCCTCGACTACGTGCCGCTCTATCGCGAGGAACAGGGGCTTTACTGCGCGTCCACCCATCCGCTGTATGAGCGGGCAAGCGGACGCGTGCCCGTTGCGGTGCTCAGCAAACAGCGGCTCGCTGCCCGCGCGTATCTCGGCAACCAGGAGCTCAAGCTGCTGCGCATGCCGCAGGCCGCAGCCTCGGTCGACAACGTCGAAGGCCGAGCCATGCTGATCCTGTCGGGCAACTACATCGGCTTTCTACCGCCCCACTACGCGCAGCCTTGGGTAGACGGCGGTCTGTTGAGCCGCATCGATCCCGAGCACTATGTGACACATCTGGACTTTCAGATCATCACGCGCAAGGGCGGCGAATCGGCGCGGGTAGTGCTGGCCTTTTGCAACCAGTTGCGGGTTGCGGCCAAACAGGTGAGCCGCGCCACGCGGAGCAGCAAATAGCGCGCGCCGCGTTATGCGATTGCGGTCCACGATGAGCGTGACCGGCAATCGCGTTCGCATGGCGTAAGAGAATCCCGTTTAGCAGGCGAGGTTTTGCTTGACCTTGCGTTGATGCATCACGCGGCCGATCGTGTTCAGCAGCAATTGCGCCGCCAGAATCGAAGTCGAACCGGAATGGTCGTAGTCCGGCGCGACTTCAACGAGATCGATACCGATCACGTCACCCTGCTCGGCGAGTCCTGCGAACAATTCGAGTCCTTCGTAATAGAGCAGGCCACCGTGGCTCGGCGTGCCCGTGCCCGGCGCGATCGACGGATCGAAACCGTCGATATCGATCGTCAGGTAATAACGCACGCCCTTGGGAATACGGTCCAGAACGCCCTGGATGCCGAGGCGCCGCAGGTCGCGCACCGAGATGATGTCCGAACCCATCTCGCGCGCCTGTGCGTATCCTTCGCGTGCGGTGGACGACACGTTGCGGATGCCGATCTGCGTCATGCCCGACACCACGCTCTTCTCCGCTGCACGACGCAACGGATTCCCATGGCCGTGACGCACGCCGTGACGCTCGTCGACGAAATCGAGGTGGGCGTCGATATGGACGATATGAAACGGCTCCTGACCTTCGAACGCATTGATGCAGGGAATGTTGATCGAATGATCGCCGCCCATCACCACCGGCAACGCGCCCGCCGCCAGGATCTTGCGCACGCCGTACTCGATATTTGCGTGGCTCTTCTCCGTGTTGGTGTGCACCATGTCCGCGTCGCCGATATCGACGATCCGAACTTCGTTGCTGGGCAAATAGACGACGTCGTCTTCGAAATCGTATGCGCCGCCATGACCGAACGAAAACAGGGTCGACGCATCGCGAATCGAGCGCGGGCCGAACCTGGCGCCTGCCCGCCATTGCGTACCGCAGTCGAAGGGAGCGCCCATCACCGCGACATCCGCGTCGATCTTGTCCCAGTCAAGACACAACGGAGACTTCGCGAACGTGCAGATTCCAACAAACGGCAAATTCAGCCGACCTGTTTCGTAGCTGTTTTCAGACATGCTTATCTCCGTCCTGTTATGGATTCAGCTAGGTGCGGCGCACGCGCTACTGCCGTCTTCACGGCAGCAACGCCCGTTATGACGGGCCAGCGGTTTATCTGGAACGGAGTCTAGGCAAACAAATTCAACGGGAAAATGCCAAACATGAGAAATGCACTTCGGAAGATTCCGAAGCAATGTTACAGCGCGGCAGGCACTCCGCCACATCATTACGCACGGGTGGCCCGGTTCGATCATCGAGATGTTGAAGATTATCGATCCGCTAACCAATCCCACGGCCTATGGCGCGAGCGCAGCGTCCACCGCAGGCAGATAGCTGTTGAAGCCGGCTTCCACGAGGGCCGCACGCACACGCTCGAGTTCGCGCTGCATTTCTTCACCAGCGTGGTCTTGCTGCGAGCGAGCGAGGGCACGGCCGCGCGCCACAAACAGCTCCGCCCACGGCAGCGGCTCGGCGCGCGTATAGTCTTCGAGGGCAGCGGCATAGCGCAGTGCGCCAGCCGCGTCGCCGGCGGACAACATCGCTTCGATGGCGTCGCGATAGAACCACAGGTGATTGTGACCAACCGCGCCGCGGTCCAACATGTCGGCACCTTCGGCGAGCAGACGCGCGCGCTCGCCGTCGTCCTCGACGGCGCGGCTCAATGCGCCCACCGCCTTGGGTGCGCTGAACTGCGTGCCCACCTCACGGCAAAGCGCCAGCGCTTCACGCAACAATGCCGTGGCCTCACGCCGATGGCCGTTCGCGAGCAGCACACGCGCCCGCATTTCCATATTTTGTGCCTCGAAGCGGCGAGCACCCAGTTGACGGATGATCAGCGTCTCGCGCTCGATATGGGCGAGCGTAGCCTGCATGTCGCCCAATTCGTAGCTGGCAAAGACACCCAGCGTTTCGCACAGCATCTGCGCACGTGGCTGCCCGACCAGCGCAGCGGCGCGTGCAGCGGCGCTGACGTCCTCATGCGCCGGACGTGCCTCGTTGAGATAGATCCTGCTGAAGCCCACCATCGAACGATTCGCGACCTCGATGCGGCCGAAGCCGTGTTCGCGGCTTAGCGCAACGCACCGGCTGAAGTGCTCGAAAGCAGTGCGCATGCGCCCTTGCGCGTAGGCAGCATCCGCAAGGCCGCCAAGCGCACACGCCTCCGCTTCCGGCGCGCCGAGACGCCGTGCATAGGCGAGCCCGCGCTCATGTTCGGTGCAACAATCGTCGATCCTGCCAAGCGGAAAGAAGATGTTGCCGCGCAGGTGATGCAGGCGCGCAAGTTCAGGCACCTGATCCAGACGTTGCGCCACTTGCTGGGCCGCGTCGAGCAGCGCGAGGGCTTCGGCGAGGCCTTCGCTCACCCGCAGACCTTCGGCGAGCCCAAGCTGGGACTGGCAGAGACTCGCTTCGTCCGGAGCGGCGGCCACCGCCGCACGGTGCGTCGCGATCGATGCGGCGATGTCGCCGAGATCCCGTTGGAGTTCTCCCCTGAAACAGATCAGCGCGTGGCGATCCCTATCCGTTTGCGCGATTTGCAGACCTCGCTCGACGAGCCGCAATGCCGCGTCGGCAAAGTAGGCTGCGCGTTGTGCGAGCGCGGCGTCGAGGTAGGCCCGCGGTGCCCGCTCGTCCTCGGCGCGATCGAGATGCTGGGCGCGCAGTACGGGGTCCGTCGCCGCAAACCAGTCTGCGGCAAGGCGATGCAACTCGCGCCGGCGTGCCCGCAGCAGTGTCGAGTAGGCGCTCTCCTGGATGAGCGCATGGGCAAACAGGAAATCTTCGCCCTCCGGTAAGACGAGTGCGTTGGCGACAAGCCCGTGACAGACGTACTCCGGTGCATCGATCAGCCGCCGCAGCAAGGCGAGACCAAAGCGCTGCCCGATGACCGCGGCAGCCTGGAAGGCCTCGCGGTCGCGCGCAGTCAACCGGTCCATGCGCGCCAGCACGAGGCTCTGGATCGTCGCGGGGACCGCCTCCTCACTCCCTTCTTCGGCGTTATGCAGGAGCTGTTCGAGGAACAGCGGATTGCCGCCGGCTCGCTCGATGCAGGCACGCGCGATACGTTCGGTCGCATCGATAAAGCTGCCGGCAAGGTTCAGCGCCTCGTCGCTGCGCAATGGGCCAAGGTCGATCGTGGCGAAGGGCGTGCCGCGGCAACCTGCCCGCCATGCCGCGTCGAGCGGATCGCCGTCCACACGCGAAGTCATCACAAGCAGGCCCGGGCCGTTCGCGATCGCTACGGCGAAGGCGGCCAGGTAACCGAGCACCTGAGGGTCCGCCCAATGAAGGTCTTCCACGACAATCATGGTGGGCCCGTGCCGGCAGGCATCCTGCGCGATCGCCGCGGCAACCGTGCGCTTGCCGCGCGTCCGGGCCGTGTTGTCCATCGCGTTGTACAGCGTGCGCCATTCGCCGGTCTGCGCAAGATCGAGGAGGTCGTGGAGGAACATCAACTGATCGGGGCCGACGGCACCGGACGCGGCAAACCGCTCGGCGGCCGCGCGTCGTTCGTCGGAGCCGGCCGCGGGCGGCAGGCCCAGCAGACTGCCGACAATGGTGAGAATGGGGTCCTGGCCTTTGCCCACGCCGAAATCCAGCACGAGGCCGCGGTGGCTGGCAAAGCCCAGTGTTTCGACGAAACGGCGCATTTCGTCGACGAGCCGCGTCTTGCCGATGCCCGCCTCACCGCGGACATAAACAACGTGGCCGGCTTGCTGCTCGAGGCACGTGCGGGCGACGCCCTTGAACTGCTCGAGTTCAGCCTTGCGGCCGACAAACACGCTGCGGCTTGCCATAACGGGTTCAAAGGCGAGACCGCGCAGACGCCACACCTGCACCGGCGAGTCGATCCCCTTGAAACGCATTGCGCCGACGGCGTCGCTCATCACGCCATCGCCCAGCGCGCGATGCACGCTATCGGAGAGCAGCGTTTCGCCGGGGCCGGCGGCGGCAACCAGCCGGGCGGCGAGGTTCACGGAGTCGCCGAGCACCGTGTAGTCCTGAACATCCGCGCGATCGAGCGGCCCCGCGACCACCTCGCCGCTGGCGATGCCCACATGCGCCCTCAGCGGAGGCGCGCCCTGCTCGCCCAGTCCGTTAAGTGCCTCATGAATCTCCAGCGCGGCACGCGCCGCGCGTAGCGGATCGGTATCGTGCGCGCGCGGCGCACCGAAGATTGCCATCACGGCATCGCCAATGTGCTTGTCGATCGTGCCGCCGTAACCGAGGACGATCCCATCGACGAGCGCGGTGTAACGGCCTGTCAACTCGCGCAACTCTTCAGGATCGAGCGTCTGCGACAGTGCGGTAAAACCACACAGATCGGCGAAGAGAATGGTGACTTGCCGACGCTCGTTGGCCGGCGCGTTCACAGCGGGCGGCGCTGCGCACAATGCAGCGCCGCGCTGATCGGCAATCGCCGCCAGCAGGCGCTTGCGGTGGCCGAGCGAGAGGACACCGAGTTCTTTCAGGTCCGCGTCGTCGAGCTGTGCCAGCATCGCGAGATCGATGTCGTTCCCGGCAAATGCGGGTGCGTATTGTTCAAGCCCCAATGCATGCAGCCACTGATCGATATCCATCGCCGCCGCCCAATCCGGTGCGTGTACGAACACGTATGCTGCGTCGCAGCTCGTTCCCGCGCGGGTCGTCGACCGTATGCCCGAACCGGGCCGCGTCGCGCGAACAATCATACGAATCGGCGCACCGCCTGGCGCCGCGCTGCGACGGGCGCAACGTATTCCGTGTTCAAGTCCTTCCCGCCTAAAATACAGTGTACGTCCAGCGTGAAGGAAACGGCCACCGGGCGAGATTCCATCCGCCCTCACCGGGAAGCACCGTGAAGCCAGCTACCACAGGTTCCTCGCCCGTAGCCCACTCCGGGCCACGCTTCACGGGCCTCGTCGGGGACCTGTCGGCCGGCATGGTGTCGACATTGGTCATGCTCTGCTACGCAATGAGCCTGGGCACCCTGATCTTCAGCGCGGATCTCGCCCGTTACGCGGTGCTTGGCGTACCCACGGCCTTTATCAGTTGCGTAGTGACGGCGCTGGTGATCGCTTTGACGAGTTCGATGCGCATGAACATCGCCGGCCCCGACGGCAACGCGACGGCGTTTCTTGCCGGTGTGGCGGCCGGCGTCGCGAGCAGCGTGCGCGCTAACGGCGGTACGCCGCAGACAATTCTGCTGACGGTGCTGATCGCCATCGCGCTGTGTTCCGTGGTGACAGGCGTCATTCTCTATGCGGTCGGTTCGTCGAAGCGCAGCCGTTCCCTGCAATTCCTGCCTTATCCGGTCGTAGGCGGCTTCCTTGCCGGTACGGGCTACCTCCTGCTAGCCGGCGCGTTTCGGGTCGTGACCGGCGAGCCCTTGAACTGGCACACATTGGCGCTGGTGACACACCTGAACTGGCTGACGTGGGCGCCCGCTGTGCTGGTGTGCGCGTTAGCCACGCTCCTGTCGCGCACGTGGAAACACGCTGCGGCGCTGCCGATCACGCTTGCATTCGGCGTCGCGCTGTTTTACCTGCTTCTGCTTGCTGCAGGCTTGTCGATCGACGACGCCCGCAACACGGGATTATTGCTTCCGCGCGTGGCGCTGCACGCGATAAGGATTCCAGAGCTGCATCTGCCGGCGTCGCTGGCGCACGGAGGCGTCGACTGGTCGGCCATCGCTGCGCACTTGCCGGAGACACTCATGGTCACGTCGATTTCGGCAATCACGATCCTGATGAATTCGACGGCGATTGGCGCGGCCACGGGCGAAGACATCGATCTGAACCGCGAAATGAAAGCGGCCGGCATCGCTAACATCGCGAGCGGGATGTTAGGCGGGATGGTCGGTTATCAGTCGTACAACCGATCGATGCTCAACGCACGCGCGGGTGCGACAAGCCGTATGGCGGGCGTATTCGCCTCCCTCGCGTGTCTGTTCGTGCTGGCCGTCTCGCCGGACCTGGTGGCGCTATTTCCGGTGCCGGTGCTGGTCGGGCTGCAGCTCTTCATGGGACTGCGCCTGTTGATCCAATGGCTAGTGGGCGCATATCGCCAGCTCAACTGGTATGAGTATCTGCTTGTACCGCTTATTCTGGGCGCTATTGCGTTCTACGGCGTCGTCCCGGGGGTGGTGGCCGGCGTCATCGCCGCCTGTGTGATGTTCGCCCTGCTGTACGGCCGTATCAGTTGCATTCGCATGGAGTTCGATGGCAGTACGCGCACATCGAATGTCGAGCGCAGTATCGAGGCAACCGGACGGCTTCACGAACTAGGTGCACGGGTGTGCGGAACGTGTCTGCAGGGCTTCCTCTTCTTCGGCACCGCCAATTCGATCTTGCAGCGCGTGCGCGAACGGCTAACCCGGCACGGGCCGGTACCCGTTCGCTTTGTCGTGCTCGACTTCGCTTCGACCAACGGCCTGGACGCGTCGGTATCGGTCAGCTTCGTCAAGCTCCGGCAACTGTGTGCGACGCTCGATGCTGACCTGGTGTTGACGGGGCTGCCGGCACGCTCGCGTGACCTGCTCCTGAAGACCGGCACGCTGAACCTCCGGATCCACGAGTTCGCTACGCTGGATGCGGGGCTGGAATGGGTCGAAGATACGCTTCTCGCGTCGGATCCACGCGCGCTGCCGCGCGGCGAAGAGGATTTCCACGCGATGCTCGCGCCGCATTTCACGCCGCGCGCGCTTGAAAGGCTGTTGGCCCTTCTGGATGTGCGCGAGCTTGACGCGGGGCAGCCGGTGTTCCGTCACGGCGAACCGGGGGACGCCATGTACTTCGTCGAGCGCGGCCGTGTCACCGTCTTGCTGCGGCTTGCGGACGGCAGATCCCTCAGGTTGCGCTCGTTCGGACCAGGTACGATCGTCGGCGAAATGGCGGTGTACACGCAGCAGGTGCGCAGCGCGGATGTGCTTGCAGAGGGCCCCGCGCGTGTCCGGCGTTTGACGCTCGAGTCGTTGCGTGCGCTCGAGCAGGACGATCCCGAGACAGCGCAGCAAATTCATCGTTTTGTCGTCAAGGTCATGGCGTCACGGCTGGCTGTTGCGGACGAGGCATTGCGCGCGGCGCATTGACAGGCTCGTTCGATTGTCACGCACTGACGCGAGATGAACACTCCCCAACCAGATTACCCTTGATCAGGCACGCTGCTGTACGGTGTCGTCGTCCTGAGTATGTGGAGTACAAGTCGCCATGAAAAAACGTACCCGGTACGTAACGGCAATATTGGCCGCACTCGTTGTTATCGGGTTGCTCTTTTTGCCGTTACCGCAGCAGGTTGGGCTCGACACCCGCATCGTTACGGTTGCGTCGATTCAACGTCCCTCCAAAGTCGTGTTCGACTATGTCACGACACCCGCTCACTGGCCAGCCTGGCATCCATCGTCACTCGCGGTCAGTGGCGCCGTTGACCATTCGCTCGATCTGGGCGAGCAGGTCGTGGAGGAGTTCCGTGTGGCGGGCCGACGCGGCAGCGTGGTGTGGACCGTCACTGCGCGCGAGCCTCCAGGCAAATGGAAAATAGACGGAAAGATTGAAGGCAGATCGGCTGGCACTGTCACGTATTTACTGACATCGACCGCGAGCGGAACACGCTTCGAGCGAACGTTCACTTATCACGCGCCGTCGTTGTGGTTCGCGATACTCAACTGGCTTGTTCTGCGCGCGCGGATTCAAGCGGAATCCGACACGGCAGTGTTGCAACTTAAGGACCTTCTGGAAGTGACATCGCAGCAATAGCAATCTTGCTCGGCTCGCGCTTCAACTTGCAGTATTTCGACAAGCCACGATCGCCCGATACGAACCAGCCCCTACAGCGTGGCCGTCACGCCGCCATCCACGTAAAGGATATGACCGTTCACGAAGTTCGAAGCGTCGCTCGCCAGAAACACCGCAGCGCCGACGAGATCTTCCACATCGCCCCAGCGTCGCGACGGCGTGCGTCCAATCAGCCAGTTGCTGAACGTTTCATCCTTGACGAGTGCTTCGGTCAGCTCCGTCTTGAAGTAGCCCGGCCCAAGGCCATTGACCTGGATGCCATGTTGCCCCCAGTCGATTGCCATGCCCTTCGTCAGCATCTTCACCGCGCCTTTGCTTGCGGTGTAGGCCGCGATGTTCGGACGGCCCAGCTCGCTTTGCACCGAACAGATGTTGACGATCTTCCCGCGCTTGCGAGCGATCATGTGCCGCGCGACCGCCTGGCCGACCAGGAACACGCTGTCGACATTGGTCTTCATCAGTTCTTCCCATTGGGCATGGGAAAACTGTTCGAGCGGCGCACGGCGCTGCATCCCGGCGTTATTGACGAGAATGTCGATCGAACCGATTTCGCGTTCGATATCGGCGATCGCCGCATCGACCTCAGCGGCCGACGTCACGTCGAAACTCGCGGCATGAACGGTCGCGCCTTCATCGCGCAAACGGCTGACAGCTTCCTCCAGCCTGGCCGCATTGCGACCATTCAGAATCACTTCAGCGCCGGCACCTGCCAATCCTTTAGCCAGCGCATAACCGATACCCGTACTCGACCCGGTAACCAGAGCACGACGCCCCGACAGATCGAACATCTTCAGATTGTTGTTCAACTCAACTCCTCTTCAACGCTAATTCGTCCGACTTCCATCCAGCACCGTCCGGCGTACCCAGCCATTGCATGACCTCTCTCAGACCGCACGCGCTGTGCAGCGAAGCGGAAAGGTGGAGCACACCGTTTTCACCGACAGGCGACTCGAGCGTTGCGAACTGATCCACCACCAATGTCGCTGGAAACTCATGATCCAGCCGCCTGGAAACCCGTGCAACCGCTGCGGCCAAGGTGATGTCGAGAAACACGAATCTCAGCCCGGCGACACGCGCGCGCATGCGCTCCCGATAGCGACGTTTCAATGCGGAACAGGACAGCACGGCCGTCCTGTGCATATCATCCACCTGCTCGGCGAGGCGGTCCAGCCACGGCTCGCGGTCACTATCGCACAACGCGATTCCGCGGCACATCTTGTCACGGCTTTCCGCCGAGTGATGCTCGTCTCCTTCGATGAAAACGCCCTCCAGCGCCACGGCCAACTCGCGTGCAAGTGTCGACTTGCCCGAGCCCGACACGCCCATCACCACTATTTTATGTGTCACGTTGCAAAATCCAGCTACGTCGTCACGGCACCCGATCCAATGAATCGCGCCGGCCATTCAACTGGCAGCGGAACGCGGATGAAAGCGCGCCGCTGCATCACACGCTTTCCGCCTCAGGACACCGGCGTGAACTTGAGCTTGTCGATCGGCGTGACCTTGTCGGTTCGCGTCAGGCCATACGGCGTCTTCGGTCCGAGCCACTTGTCGAAGATACCGCTCATCTCACCGCTCTGCTCCATCGAAGCCAGGGCCTTGTTGACCGCGCTCAGCATGGCCGGCTCGTTCTGGCGCAGGCCCACCGCGATCGGCTCGATCAGCATCGGCTCCGACGCAATCGCCACCGCGCCGTCCGTGCCGTCCACCTGCTTCGCGATCTTCGTGGCAGTCATCTGATTGGTCACGAAGCCTTTGACCTTGTTCTGCTCAAGTGCGAGAAACGCCGAGCTGGTATCGTGAAACGTCACCGCCTGGCCATCCTTGATCGAAATTGGAATCGACTGCGCGGACGTGGAACCGTCGGCAGCGCTTATTTTCTGACCCGCGAAATCGGTCAGTTTCTTGGCGGCATCGGCCTTCTTCACGACAAGGACTTCCTTGGTGGAGTAGTACGAATCGCTAAAGGCAATCTGCGTAGCGCGGGTTTTGGTGTAGGCCAGGTTGGCCACCACAATGTCGACACGCCCCAGCTTCAACTGCGGAATGCGCGCCTCGACAGCCAACGGTTCGAGCTTCGCCTTCACGCCCAACTGTTTCGCCACCGCGTTGCACAGGTCCACGTCCATGCCTTCGAGCTGGCGCGTCTGCGCGTTCGGATACGAGAAGGGCTCGACGTTCGAATACACACCGCAGCTCAACTCGCCGCGGCCCTTGATATCGGCCAATTGATCAGCATGTGCCGGGGCAATCGATGCAACCGCGCCGCCAACGACCAACATCCCCGCGAAAATCTTCTTTACCTGCATCGTGATGCTCCTGAAGTGTATGTGTAAAGCAATCGACTGCTGATCAACGGTGGTCAAACCGAATCTGAATCTGTACTTGTGCCGCGGAAGCAATCCCGCCTTGCTTGCCTCAATGCGAGCGAAGATCGGACAGGAATCGCTGCGCCCGCTCGTGTTTCGGGCGCAAGAAGAACTCCTCCGGCTCCGCCGTTTCGAGAATCTTCCCTGCGTCCATAAACCAGACGCGATCGGCAACCTCGCGTGCAAAACCCATCTCATGCGTGACGCACATCATCGTCATGCCTTCCTGCGCGAGGCTCTTCATCACGTTCAACACTTCGCCGACCATCTCCGGATCAAGCGCGCTGGTGGGCTCGTCGAACAACATTGCCGGCGGGTCCATCGCCAGCGCTCTCGCAATCGCCACACGCTGCTGCTGACCACCGGACAATTGCGGCGGAAACGCACCGGCCTTGTTCGACAGACCGACGCGCGCGAGCAAATCCGCCGCTTTACGTTCCGCTTCCGCGCGCTTGAGGCCGTGCACACGCATCGGCGAGAGCGTGATGTTGTCCAGCACCGACAAGTGCGGAAACAGGTTGAACTGCTGAAATACGAAGCCGACACGGCTGCGGTAAGCATTCAGACCCAGCTTCTTGTCGTGAATGTTTTGACCGTCGAAGAAGATCTGCCCACGGTTGATCTCCTCGAGCCGGTTGACGGTGCGAATCAGAGTCGACTTACCCGATCCGGATGGTCCGCAGACCACCACGACTTCGCCTTTGCGAACTTCGGCGTTCACGTCCACGAGAGCGTGATATTCGCCGTACCATTTGTTGACGCTGGAAAACTTGATCATGCGAAATACCTCGAAGTGATTGAGCGCCTAGTTCTCGGTGGGCAGCGGATCGGTCAGCGCAACGTTGGCCGCCTTCTGGGTCCTCGATGCGACGCCGGCCCGCTTGCGCGTCACGCGCCGCTCCAGATACTGCGCAAGCTGTGTGAGCGCATAACACAGCGCGAAATAACTCAAGGCGAGAATCAGATACACGGGAAAGGGTTTCGTCAGCAGCCGGTTGTTGATCTGATCCGCCGCGAAGGAGATTTCCTGGACGTTGATGATGTAACCCAGCGAGGTTTCCTTGATCGTCGATACGAACTGCGTGACCATGCTCGGCACCACGTTGTAAAGCGCCTGCGGCAGGATGACCGCGCGCATGGTCTTCATGTAGCTCATGCCGAGTGCTCTCGAGGCTTCGGTCTGCCCTTTCGGCAGCCCCTCGATGCCCGCGCGGATGATTTCCCCGAGATAGGCCGAGTCATAGATGACGAGCGCGCACAGCATCGTGACAAACCCGGTGACCGGATAGCCGGTCAGAACAGGCACGAGAAAGTAGACCCAGAAGATCACCATCAGGAGCGGGATGCCCCGCACCATGTAGACGAGACCTGTGGCCGGCGCCCGCAGAAACCGGAAAGGGCTGATGCGGGCCAGGGCGACCAGGATACCCAGGGGAAATGCGATGACGAGTGCTGAAAGCGACAGCAATATCGTCAGCACGATGCCGCCTAACGGGCCATGCGGATACTGTCCGATAAGCAGCAGTGTCCAGTTGTCGCGCAGGATATCGAACATGTCACTTCACTCCCGGAATGCGGTAGTGCATCGCGATTTTGGCGCCGCACAGCATGATGACGAGGGAGAGGCCGAGATACACCGCCGTGGCGATGAAATACGACTCGAAAGAGAGGAAGGTTTCGTTCTCGATCTGCCGGGTGACATAGGTCAGCTCCGCCGCGCCAATCGCCATCGCGAGACTCGTGTTCTTGAACAGCAGGACCGCGTGATTGACCATCGGCGGAATTGCATTGCGCAGCGCTTGCGGAAGCACGACGAAACGCATGCCGTTCAGGAAGTTCAGGCCCAGCGCACGCGAAGCTTCATACTGACCGTAGGGAATTGCACGCAATCCGCTGCGGATGTCTTCGGAGAGGTAGGCTGCACTGCACAGGCCGATCGCCACGACCGCAAAAATGAACTGGCCGTTGTAGTGGTTCAGCAGAGTCTGCAACGATTCCGGCAGGATGTTCGAAATTCCGAAGTACCAGAACAGGATCTGGACCAGCATCGGCACATTGCGATGGTAGGCCACGAATGACGCGACAAACGCCGTCGCGAGGCGATTGTTGGTCAGGCGGATCAGCGTGAGAAGAATGCCCACGACCAGTGAGAGTATCCACGCCAGCGCGGCCATCGCGAGGGTAAGCTCGATCCCATGGAGAAACAGCGCCCCATAGTCGCCTCGCAGCACTGTCACCAGGTCAAAATGAAGTTTCATGTAGCACGTCCCAATGATTCGGATCGAAGCGATGATCCCGGTCTGACTCGACCGGCGGCAGCATCGTCATCCCCCGGAAGCCGTCATTGACTTCCGTGTTGAATTGATACTAGCTCGCGAAAAAAGGCCGTTGCAGAGGCCTTTCTTCTGGTGCAATAAGTTTCGGGAATGATGAATCGGGACGGCTTCCGGCAGTGCGACAGGCGTGGTTGTGCATGGTGTTTGTCTCCAGTATGTGGCGCCTCTGCGGGCGCCTCATCGTCAGTGGCGCGCTCCTTTATCGGAGCGCTCACGCTTGAGAAACAACGGCGGTATTGCGCCGGCGCAGCATGCTGCGCCGGTCATCGTTCAGGCTGTGGCTGTCGGGCGCGTCAGCACCTGCGGGTTCACCGGTGTCGGCGGCTTGCCGGCCGCTGCGCCGTGTCCTAGAGCTGCGATCAAATTGTCTGCGCAAAGCGCGGCCATCGCGCGCCGCGTGCTGACAGACGCGCTGCCGATATGCGGCGTAAGCACCACATTCTCTTGCGCAAGAAGCGCCGGGCAGATAACCGGTTCACCTTCGAATACATCCAGACCCGCCGCCGCGATGCTGCCTTCGTTCAGCGCTACCGCCAAAGCTGCGTCGTCCACTACACCGCCGCGTGCGATGTTGGTCAGCGTGGCCGACGATTTCATCTGCTTGAGCTCCGCGGCGCCAATCGCGTGATGCGAGCTCGCCGAGTAAGGCACCACGATGATCAGGTGATCCGACTCGCGCAACAGCGTTTCCTTGTCGACATAGCGTGCCTTGCAGCTCTCCTCGACATCCGGCGCCAGTTGCGAGCGATTGTGATAGATCACGCGCATGCCGAAGCCGAATGCGCCACGTCGCGCAATGGCCTGGCCGATACGTCCCATGCCGAGAATGCCGAGCGTCGAACCATGCACGTCGTTGCCGACGAACATGTCGTAGCGTCCGGTTTTGGTCCATTCGCCGGCACGCAGGAAGTGTTCCGACTCGGTGATGCGCCGCGCCGTTGCCATCATCAGCGCGAAGCCGAAGTCGGCGGTGGTATCCGTTAGGACATCCGGCGTATTCGTAACCAGCACGCCACGCGCGGTACAGGCTTCCACGTCGACGTTGTTGTAGCCCACACCGATGTTGCATACCGCCTTCAGTTGCGGGCAAGCGTCGAGCAAGGTTGCGTCGATGCGATCGCTGCCGGCCGTCATGGCCCCCACCTTGCCTTGCAGCCTGGTAATCAGCTCTGGTTGCGTCCAGATCGTATCGTCCGGATTGTCGGTCACGTCGAAGTTCGCGCGCAGGCGGTCGACGATGTCCGGAAATGACGCACGGGTAACCAGTACCGATGCACGCATGGAAAACCTCCTTGTTGGACTCTGGATTGCACTTACTCGTTGTGGTCGGCGGGATCGCGCTTGATCGTCGTCAGCCCGCCCGGCACCTGCAGCGTGGGCAGAATTTCCATATTGCTGATGTTGACCGCGAGCGGCGCGGCGATCGCAAAGGCGATGGCGTCGGCGATGTCGGACGGCAGCGGCAGCTCGAAGCCGTCGATGAACTGCTTGCGTGCCGCCTCGATGTCGCCATGCACATGGCCAAAAATATCGGTGGCGACACGGCCCGGACAGATCTCCGTCACGCGTACGCGTCTGCCGGTCGCGTCCACTCGCAACTGGCGCGACAACGCATGGATGCCGGCCTTCGTTGCGGCGTAAATGGAGTTGCCGTTGAAGTTGTAAATCCCTGCGATCGAGCTGATGTTGACGATATGACCGCGATCGCGGGCAACCATACCCGGCATGGTGAGCCGCACGATATGCAGAACGGCTTGCAGGTTGACTTCCACCTGAAGGTCGATGTCTGCCGCAGCGGCATCCAGAATCGAGCCTTTGGTCGATACGCCGGCGTTATTAACGACGATATCGAACTGCACGTCCTGCGTCAGCTTCGTGACGGCTGCCAGATCGCACACGTCGATCGCGTGCGGGATGCAACCGGTTCGCTCCGCCAGCTCATTCAGACGATCCGCGTTGCGTGCGAGCGCATGCACTTCGAGTCCTTCACGGCAGAAGCGCTCGACGATCGCAGCGCCCATTCCGGTCGAAGCGCCCGTCACCAGCGCGGTCTTATAGTCTGAAAACGGCATGAATGACCTCTATCTGTAGTTCTGAACTGTCGCCCTTTGAGGCGTGCGATAAGCCTGTTACCAATGTATACGCCGTGAAAACGTGGGGCAAAGACGGATTGGCTTTGTGGCGATAAGACTGGCTTATGGTTGATCAATGCAGATTGATCGATGCAGGTCGGCCGGCGCGCGCCTAGCGTACGAGCTTCGACACCGGCACGACCCGGCCACCCGCCGATTCGATCACGCCGCGCACCGTGCGCGCGAGTTCGACGGCACCAGGCGTATCGCCGTGCAGCAGGATCGATTGGACCGCGATCTTGAGCTTGTTGCCCGTGATCGTCGTGATCGTGCCATCTTCGAGCAACTCCTTGACGCGTGCGAGGACAGCCGCGCGGTCCTTGATGACCGCGCCTTCCAGCTTGCGCGACACGAGCGCGCCCTGATCGTCGTAGGCACGGTCGGCGAGAAACGTGTTGGCCGTGCGTATCCCGATGTGATCGGCGGCCCGTTCGATTTCGGTGTTCGTCGAAACGCTGATGATCAGATCGCGATCAAACTCGGCGAGCGCCCGCACCAGCGGCTCGGCCAGTTCATACGATGCCGCAGCCATGTTGCCCAGCGCGCCGTGAAAGCTCATGTGCGTGACGCGATGCCCGGCCCGCTTCGCGATGCCCGCAAGCGCGCCCATCTGATACACCACGTAATTCGCCAGTTCAAGCGGGTCCGCCTGAATCTGCCGCCGGCCGAAGCCCATCAGGTCGGGAAAGCCGACATGCGCGCCGACGTCGATCTGGCGCGCGAGAGCCATCCGCACCGTCTTGTCCATGATGACGGGGTCGCCCGCGTGATAGCCGCATGCGACGTTGGCGGACGAAACGATATCGAGCATCGCTTCGTCTTCGCCCATTCGATAGGGTCCAAAGCCTTCGCCCAGGTCCGCGTTCAGGTCGATTTCCACTATCCACTCTCCATTCTTTAAGCGGTCTGTGCCGGGCTATCCGCAGCGGACCACGCCGGCTCAGTGTCTATCTATCGATATGCGTCTACGCCGACGGCGAGAGTTCGAGCAAGGGCGTTCCGTAACCGACCGTTGTGCCATGCGAGACGCACAAGCGCATGACCATGCCATCCGCCGACGCGACCACAGGCACGCACAATTGCGCGATCTGCAGCAAGCCGACAATGTCGCCCGGTTTGACGTGATCGCCCGCGCTGACCAAAGGCGTTGAGCGCGCCGGATGCGTCGACAGAAAGATGCCGGCCGACTTCGCGGTGATGCTGACGGCCTGCGTCTGCGCAGTGTCCGCTGCGCGCGCGAGTCCGCCAGGAACCACCGTCGAAACCGACTGAGCCTGTGCCGACGCATCCGCACCGGCAGAGCTAGCCGCCTGCTCCATCGTCAATCGAACCGTCGCCCCGGGCTTGCTGATTTCGATGAACTCGATATCGACTTCTGCCAGCCACGACGTGATCTGCCGAAGCTCGCCGATATTCACTTCGATTTTTTGTGTCATGTGTCAGTGTCGGGAAGGGCAAAACAGTGCAACGAGATTGCGCACCCTGACGAGATAACTGTCCAGTTCTTCCAGCGCCGTAACGGCTTGCGCGTACGTCGTCTGAACAAAGCGAATCTTCGTACCAATACGCGCCTGCGCGAGCCGCCACAAATCCGCTTCGATCACGGTGCCGATCTTCGGATAGCCACCCGAGGGCTGCGCATCCCGAAGCTGAATGATCGGTTGGCCGCTATGCGGCACCTGGATCACGCCCGGCACGATGCCGTGCGAACGCTTTTCGATCGAATGCGTCGCGACCAAAGTCGGACCAGCGAGGCGGTATCCATAGCGATCGCTCTGCGGCGTCACTTTCCACCCATCGCGCCAGAACGCTTCGAGCGACTCTGGCTCGTAGCAGTCGTATTCCGCGGTGGACAGCACGCGCACCACGGTTTCGCCTGCTTCGGCTGCGGGCAGGGATAACGGCGCCGGCAATGAGTACTCCGGCGGCACTGTGCCGAAACCCGCGGCGAGCACAGCATCTTGCGGCACGACGCGCTTGGCGAGACCCACTGCCTTCACCACATCACCCTTCTGCAACTGACGACCATTGAAGCCGCCGAACTGGCCGCGCAACTGCGTGCTGCGCGAACCGAGCACTACCGGTACGTCCACGCCACCCGCAAGCGACAGGTAGCAGCGCGTGCCGCTGGTCGGCACGCCGATCGTCAGCACGTCGCCCTGTTTCGCATGCACGGTCCACCACGGCAGCACCGGCCGGTCGCCTAAGCGCGCCGAACAATCGGCACCGGTGATGGCGAACGAAAGGTCTTCAAGGAAGCGGATACGGAAGGGAAACATCGGAATTTCGATGCCGGCCGCGTCGTCCGGATTGCCGAGCAACAGATTGCCGACCGCGAGCGCCAACCGGTCCATCGCGCCGGCCGTGCCGACGCCGTAACGCAGATAGCCTTCACGCCCCTGGTCCTGCACCGTCGCGAGCGCGGACGAAGACAAGATCTCGATCATGGAACAATCCTCTCGACGCGAAAACGGATCATGTCGCCGGGTGCGAGTGTGGCCGGGTTATCGCGCGTGGGGTCGAAGAACGACATCGATGTATGACCGATCGTGTTCCAGCCGCTCGGTCCCGTCGATGCCGAGACTCCGGTCTGCACCCCGCCGATCGACACCGCGCCGCCGGGCAAACCCAGCACCGGCACCTTGCGCCGTGGCGTGGCGATACGCGGGTCCATGCCGCCCAGATAGCAGTACCCGGGATGGCTGCCGAGCGCATAGACCGTGTAGAGCGGCGCGCAGTGCAATTGCACGACCTCGTCGATAGACAAGCCGGTGTGATTCACCACGTCCTGCAGATGCGGCCCGAACTCGCCGCCGTATTCCACCGGCAAGTCCACCACCCTCCCTTCGATCTGCAATTCGCCCGCCGCGGCCCACGCGTCGCGCAACGCGGCGCCGAGCGAGTCCGGGTCTGCGGGCGGCGTGGAAAACGTCAACATCAGATTGGTCACGCCGGGCACCGCTTCACGCACGCCCGGCCATGATTCGACCTCGCGGGCGAGTGTCCAGATGCGGCGCTGCGCATGCAGATCGAGCGCGCCGGGCGCTTCGAACAGCATGGCCGTCGTACCCAGCATGCTGATGCAAAGCGCCTGCTCCGATTCATCCTGTTTCATTGCAAGGACAGTCCTCTGTGAATCCGGACGCAGCCGTTCGACTACATCCCCGTGCGCAATCGACGCATGCTCAACAGTCAGCGTCATGTCTGTTTCCTCTTTGCGAGCCAACGCTCCAGATGATGAATATCGACGCCACCCTCATCGAACCCTTCGTCCTCGAGCATGGCCTGATGCAATGGCACGTTGGTGCGAATGCCTTCGATGCGCATCTCCGAGAGCGCGATGCGCATGCGCGCCAGCGCCTCTTCACGGGTTGCTCCGTGGGTGATCACCTTGGCGATCAGCGAGTCGTAATACGGCGGCACGACTGCGCCGCCACTCATATGCGAGTCCACCCGCACGCCGTTGCCACCCGGCAGTTCCCAAACGGAAATCTTCCCCGGACAGGGGGCGAAGGTGAACGGGTCCTCGGCGTTGATCCGGCATTCCAGCGAATGGCCAAGCGTGCGAATGTCCGACTGACGAATCGTCAACGCGTGTCCCTGGGCGATCCTTATCTGTTCCCGCACGATGTCGACACCCGACGTCATTTCCGTCACGGGATGCTCGACCTGCAGCCGCGTATTCATTTCGATGAAGTAGAACTGGCCGTTCTCGAACAGGAATTCGAAAGTGCCGGCGCCACGGTAATTCGTCTGCCGGCAGGCCTCGACGCAGCGCTCGCCCACTTGCCGGATCAATTCCGGGTCGATGCCGGGTGCGGGCGCCTCTTCCAGTACCTTCTGATGACGCCGTTGCAGCGAACAGTCGCGCGAACCGAGCCACAGGGCATTGCCGTGCGTATCGCACAGGACTTGAATTTCGACGTGACGCGGATGCTCGAGAAACTTTTCGACATAGAGCTCGGGCTTGCCGAAGGCGCGGCGTGCTTCTTCGCGCGTCACCGACACCGCCTCGAGCAACTGCTCGGGGCCCGGCACGACGCGCATGCCTCGCCCGCCGCCACCGCCCGCCGCCTTGACGATCACCGGATAGCCGATCTCCTGCGCGACCCGCAGGATCTCGGTGGGGTCGTCCGGCAGACCGCCGTCCGGGCCAGGCACACAAGGCACGCCGGCCGCACGCATGGCCCGTTTGGCGGCGACCTTGTCACCCATCGTTCGGATGGAGTCGGGCTCGGGGCCGATGAAGGCCATGCCGGCGGCCTCGACCTGCGCCGCAAAATCCGCGTTTTCCGACAGGAAGCCGTAGCCGGGATGAATCGCCTGTGCGCCGCTCACGTGCGCCGCGAACAGGATCGCGGCCCGGTTGAGATAACTCTGCCCCGGTGCGGCAGGACCGATGCACAGCGCTTCATCGGCGAGCCGGACATACCGCGCATCGGCGTCGGCCTCGGAATGGACGGCGACGGTTTTCAGACCTAATTCACGGCAGGCGCGCTGGATTCGAAGCGCGATCTCGCCGCGGTTGGCAATCAGTACTTTGTTGAACATGGTCGATCAGCCGATCCGGAACAGCGGCTGCCCGGATTCCACTTCGCTGCCCGGAGCTACAAGAATCTCCAGAACGGCGCCGCTGAGTTCGGACTCGATCGCGTTGAACATCTTCATTGCCTCGATCGTGCAGAGCACCTGCCCTTCCTTGATCGTGTCGCCGGTATTCACGAAGGGCGCCTCGCCGGGCGCCGGTGTCAGATGAACGACGCCGAACATGGGCGCACGAACGAGTTGCGGCTCACTGGCGGTTGCAGGAGCTGCCTGGGGGGTGTCGACGGATTGCGCAGGCTCGGCGTGCGGTGATTGAGCCCCTTGGCTCCCCTGGGTGCCCGAGGTGGACGTGACAGCTGCACGTTCATCGCCCGAAGGCGCCTCAGCCCGCTTGCCGCGCCGTTTCGCCTTCACAAGCTTGACCCGTTCATCGCCCTCGATGACTTCGAGCTTGGCCAGCGGAGAGTCCGCCAACAGGTCGATAAGCGCCTTAATCTTCTGGAGATCCATCTTTGAGTCCGTAGCCGGTTGGACGCGCGCCGGTCGATTGGCGTGCGCGAAGCACCGCTGGGGCAGTACGGCAACCCGATTCAATCTCCGGTTGCCTCGCCCGCGTGACGGCTAGCCTCGTCGCGCCGGCTCACTGCGAACCGGGGCGATCGACGATGGACTCAATGTATCCGGCGCATAAAAAATGCGCCAAGACGGTTTGGCTTTGTAGCGATAAGGCGCGCTTATGTATCGGCGCTATCGGCGCCGGACTCGAAGCGCACGTCGAGCGCAAGGTCGCCGGCCAGTTCCAGCAGGATGTCCTTGACGGCCGCGGCGGGCTCGGAAAGCGGCAAATGGTCGGACAGACAGACCGAAAGCGGAATCTTGATGACGGGTGAAACGATCCGGCATTGCACGACGTCGCCCGCCGCGGCTACGACTCGTGCGGTGGAATCGGGCAGGATGGTCGCACCGATCCCCGCGCTCACCGCGGCCGACAACGTCGACGCGGATTCGATTTCAGCCACGACCTTGGGGATCATCTGCACGCGCGCGAAACCCTCGTCGACGTACTTGCGCAGATAGTTGTACGGACGCGGCAGCAGCAAAGGCACGTCGCGCAACTCCGTCACGGCGATCTGCTCCTGCGTGATCCCCATGCTGCGCGGCGCCACGAGGAACAGTTCCTCGTTCATCAGAAGCTGGAACGACAGGCCGTGGACGGGCTTGTCGCCATACAGCACGGCCATGTCCATACGCCCGTTCATGATCAGTTCGCTGAGCGTCGTGCCGAAATTCTCGTTGATATAGAGCAGGATGTCCGGATGGCGGGCGCGCACGGTCCGCAGCAGCGGCAGCGACAGCGCCGACGCGCCGGTGCCGGGCGCGAGCCCGACCGAAACCTGGCCTGACAGCGTCTGACCGGCGCTCTTCACGTCGGCCTGAGCCTGTTCGTACTGGCGCAGGATCAACTGGGCGTGGCGATACAGCGTGGCGCCCGCCTCAGTGGCCGTGACGCCCCGCTTGGTGCGCACAAGCAGTTGTTGCTGGAACTCGTCTTCGAGCGTGATCAACTGCTGGCTCAGCGCCGGCTGGGCGATATGAAGCACTTCGGCGGCCTGCGTCAGGCTGCCGATATCGACGATCTTCACGAAGTACTTCAAACGCCGCAGGTTCACGGTAGTCGCGTCTCAACGTTAAGTGATGGCAACAATGATAGGGCAAGCGCCGCCCCGCGCACAGTGCTTAAAAAACCTCGCTCCCGCCCCTGCAGCGCTAAAAGCGTGGCCTGTCAGCGTATTCCCGCACGGACCCCGATGGGTAAATGCCGGACGCGCACGCGTACCGTCCTGTCATAAGTGGATGTTATTGCGCCAGCGGAAAGACGTCTTGGCTTGAACTTTTTCGCGCGCTTAAGGTGAAGCCTCATCAAATGCCGTTGAGGAGGCAAGTGTGAGTGCATCGCGAATTGCCGCGCGCGTCCAGCGAATCAAACCTTCGCCGAGCAGCGCAGCGGCCGACCGGGCCGCGGAACTGCGGCGGCAGGGGAAAACCATCGTCAACCTCGTGGTCGGCGAACCCGATTTCGACACGCCCGCGCACATTCGCCAGGCCGCTTTCGACGCGATGGAGCGCGGCGAAACGCGCTATACGCAAACCGCGGGCACGCCGGCGCTGCGCGCCGCCATCGCGGCGAAACTGCAACGTGAGAACGGTCTTTCGTACGATCCCAAACACATCATCGTGACGTGCGGCGCCAAACACGCAATTTTCAACGCGCTCGCCATCACCGTTGAAGCAGACGATGAAGTCCTGATTCCCGCCCCCTACTGGGTGTCCTACCCGGACATGGTGCTTGCCTGCGACGGCGTGCCGGTCGTCGTGCCCTGCACCGAGGAAGACAGTTTCAAGCTCACGCCCGCCGCCCTCGAAGCGGCGATTACGCCCCGTACGCGCTGGCTGATCATCAATTCGCCGACCAATCCCACGGGCGCGACGTATAGCGCCGGCGAACTGCGCGCATTGGCGGATGTGCTGTTGCGTCACCCGCAGGTGCTGGTGATGATGGACGACATCTACGAACACATCCGGTTCGAAGGCGAAGCATCACAGCACCTCTTGTCGATTGAACCCGAACTCAGCTCACGCACCCTGGTCGTCAACGGTGTGTCCAAGACCTACGCGATGACCGGCTGGCGCATCGGCTACGCCGCCGGTCCCGCCGACCTGATCGCGGCCATGGACACGCTCCAGTCCCAATCCACCAGTAACGCCAGTTCGATCAGCCAGGCCGCGGCGCTCGCAGCGCTGACGGGCGACCAGACATTCGTGCAGCAATCGGTGCGGACCTACAAGGAACGCCGCGACCACGCACTCGAAGCCCTTAACGCGATTCCCGGCATCAGTTGCAAAACGCCGGGCGGCGCTTTCTATCTGTATGTCAATTGCGGCGGCATGATCGGCCGCACCACGCCGCAAGGCAAGCTCCTCGAGGGCGACGCGGATGTCGTTCTGTATCTGCTAGAACACGCCGGCGTCGCGCTGGTTGCCGGATCGGCCTATGGCGTTTCACCCTTCTTCCGGATGTCGATCGCGACAAGCATCGACATCATCGATGAAGGCTGCAGGAAGATTGCCGCCGCGGTCGCCGCACTGAACTGAGAGTACGGCGACGACGTGAATACGTCGCGTCGTCGCTTTGAAAAAAAGACATGCCGCGCCGCGAGGACGTGGCAGTCGGTTTGGAATTTTCCATTTTTCGTCAATCTGCAAGGGGATCTACTCGTGAAAAAGCATACATTAGGCATACTAACTGGATTAGGACTGGCAGCAGTTTCTGGGATCGCGCACGCGCAGTCGAGCGTCACCCTGTACGGCATCATCGACGAAGCGGTGCGCTACGACACCCACCAGAACAAATCCGGCGGGAAGCTTTTCACGATGGGTAGCGGCGGCGAGATTCAGGGTAGCCGCTGGGGTCTGCAGGGAACCGAGGATCTCGGCGGCGGATTAGCCGCCATTTTCCAGCTCGAAGGCGGCTTTACACCGAATACCGGTGTGACGCAGCAATCCACGCCGTCCGGCGCGGCCCGCCTGTTCGGCCGCACCGCGATGGTGGGGCTGCGCAGTACCGACTACGGCACGTTGACGATGGGCCGGCAATACACGCTGGTGCATGAAATGGGCTGGACGCACGATATCTATGCGTTCGCCAATTACACCGGCACGGTCGGCTTTCAAGGTGCCGGTCTGACTGGCGGCGGCCGTCTGGACAATTCCGTGCGATATACCTCGCCGACGCTTGCAGGTTTTACCCTCAAGGGCTCGTATACGTTTGGCGGTGTAGCGGGAAATACTCACCAGAACTCGTCGCCGGCCGTCAGCCTTTCTTACGACCACGGCCCCTTGAGCGTTGGCGCGGCCTATCAGATCGTCAACGACATCGGCGGCCTGACGCCTGCGACCAGCACCTATGGCAGCACGTACTTCGGCGTGACGATCCCGGACAGCTCGCAAAAGATCTTCACCGCGGGCGCAACGTATAAGTTCGGCGCGGCGAAGGTGTTCGGCTCGTATATCTACAGCCACGTCTATCCGGCCGACTATCGCAACGACTCCTTCTCCACCGCGGTCCAGTACTTCATCACGCCGGGACTCGTGCTCGATCTGCCGTTCTACATCGACTTCGTCCATCACGCAGGTCAGAGCGGCACGCGCATCACGACCGGTCCGACGTTCGACTATTTCCTCAGCAAGCGCACCGACGTCTATGTCGGCGTGGACTACAACCATCTGACCGGCGCATGGACGACCCTCGCCGCCGCCTCCGGCTCGAACCAGCCGTTCTATGGCTTCAACTCGCTGTTCGAAGCGACAATCGGTTTGCGTCACAAGTTCTAAGGTTTGCAGTGTGGCACGTCTGTTCGGTGTCGCCTGACGCCGGCAGACCTCTCCTACGGCCGAACGGCATCGGGACGCGAAGTCTTGTCCCGATCGTCAACAATGTCATCGAGAACATGACCAGGGCGCTCGAATGAGCATCCATAAGCGTCGACTATCGGCCCAGACAACTTTGATCTTTGTCGACTGCGCCTTGAGGCGCTACCGTATAGCGTGCTGATCCCGCATTCACCGTTATAGGCCCTCACCATGCATGCACTTGTCATTCACGCCCCACTCGATCTGCGCATCGAGGACGTTCCCACGCCTGAACCGGAAGCCAACCAGTTGCTCGTACGGGTTCGGGCCGGCGGTATCTGCGGTTCGGATCTTCACTACTTCAACCATGGCGGTTTCGGCACGATTCGCATCAAGGAGCCCATGGTGCTCGGCCATGAAGTCTCGGGCGCCGTCTCGCGTGTGGGACCTGGTGTGACGGATATGCCGGTCGGTACGCGGATCTCCATCAGCCCGAGCCGGCCGTGTGGCCTGTGCCAATACTGTCAGCAAGGGCTGCAGAACCACTGCCTGGATATGCGTTACTACGGAAGCGCGATGCGCACGCCGCACGTGCAGGGCGCATTCCGGCAGGAGATCGTGATCGACCGTTCACAGGCGCACGTCGTGGCGGACTCGTTGAGCGATGCGGAAGCCGCGATGGCCGAACCGCTTTCTGTCGCCCTTCACGCCGTTCGGCGCGCGGGTCCGTTGCTCGGTAAACGGGTGCTCGTCACAGGATGTGGGCCGATCGGCGCGTTGATCGTGGCGGCCGCGCGCAGGGCCGGTGCAGCGATGATCGTGACAACCGACGTGAATGCGCTTCCGCTCGACAGCGCGAAAAAGGTCGGCGCCGACCTCGCGCTCAATATCGCGGAGACGCCGGACGCGCTCCAGCCGTTCGCCGTCGACAAGGGCAGCTTCGACGTTCTGTTCGAGGCGAGCGGCAACGCAGCAGCATTGCGCGGGGCATTCGACGTGCTCAAACCGCGCGGCGTGATCGTCCAGGTCGGCCTCGGCGGCGACATCTCGTTGCCGATCAATGTGATCGTCGCCAAGGAATTCGATCTGCGCGGCGCGTTCCGCTTTCACGAAGAATTCGCCATTGCCGTCGAACTGCTGAACAAGGGATTGATCGACGTGAAGCCCCTGATCTCGGGCATTTTCCCGTATCAGGATTCGGTCAAGGCGTTCCAGACAGCGGGCGACCGTTCAAAATCGATGAAGGTGTTGGTGAGCTTCGATTAATTGATCCCGCACGTGTGGCGACGATGACGCGGCAAGCCGCATTCTCGTCGTCATGCGTCCACCCATCACGCGAATGGGCAATGAAAGGGCGATAAAAAAAGCCGACGTCGCGATGTAGACGTCGGCTTTTTCCTTCTCCCCACACGGTGCTCAGTTATTGCATCGTGCTTCGAGCGCATCGATAAACGCGCGGTTCCAGCGGCCTTCCTTCATCGCTCGCATCGTCTCGGCTTCCGCTTCGAGAACGGCTCGCGCCTTTTCAATGAGATGCTCGGCATCGTCTTGCGGAATGGCCAGCAAGCCATCCTGATCGCCGACAACGATATCCCCCGGATTGACCACCATTCCGCCGACCGACACCGGCACATTGATTTCACCCGGACCGTCTTTATACGGTCCACGGTGCGTGACCCCACGGGCGTAAACCGGAAAATCCCGATCGCGGATCTCCGCGACATCGCGGATCGCGCCGTCTACCACCAAACCAACAACGCCGATGTGGGCCGCGTAGAACGACAGAATGCCGCCGACCACGGCGTTGTTGAGATCGCCACCAGCGTCCACGACCAGTACGTCCCCTGGGCGGCAAAACTCCAGGGCACGCAGGTAAGTCAGGTTATCCCCGCCACGCGAGCGCACGGTGACCGCAGTGCCGGCCATCGTCTTCTTGCCAGGCCGCTGATACGGGTGCAGGCCCACGCTGCCGATGTTGCGATGCATGTTGTCGCTGAGCGCAGAGACGGGGATGTCGCGCAACGCGCTAAGGATCGTATCGGCAGCCTGAGCCGCCGACGGGTTCTTCCTGATGGCTTTGTACATGGTCGATCTTCGCTTCCGGATATAAGGGGAGCGGCTCATGCAGATCAGGAACGAGTAGGCACGACACCGCTGCAACACGGATATAACGGTATATCGCCCTCGCAAATCACGCCAAGACGGGTTCGTTCTTGCACGATAGGAAACGCTTATGAAACGCAATTGCCGGAGGAGACGGCGCTGAGATGCGCCGAGGTCGACTCTCGACGATCAGTTATAGGCAGCAAAAGCAGACATTGGTTAACATCGCTCATTGTCCCTGGGATTTCACACCGATGCCCTCTTCCATCCGCAACTCGCTCGTCTGGATCTTCGACGCATTCGAGCGCGACGCCACCTATATTCGCAAACGGATGTTCGGCAGCGATGCCGCCTATATCGACGGCCTGCTATGTCTGATTGCCGCCGATCGCGACAAGCCGTGGAATGGCTTGCTGGTGTGCACCTCGCACGAACGCCACGCCGCGCTCATTGAAGAAGTACCCGCTTTGCGGCCGCATCCGGTGCTTGGAAAATGGCTTTATGTGCCGCAAGACGATCCGGCTTTTGAAACCACCGTCGAAACCATGACGGCGCTCGTGCTCGCACGCGACCCGCGCGTAGGTGTCGAACCGAAGCCGCGCAAACGGAGCGGCAAATCCACGTTGCCGAAGACATAAGGTATCGCTGCCGGCCGCCTCATCACGTGACGTCCGAACGCCAACGCTGCAGCACGTTACCTGCGTTCAGATGCTTATCGACTCATCGAACCCGGCACGCTCAACGCGCAGCACGAAGCTCAGACGGCTCGAGATAGAAATCCCTGTTCCCCGCGAGGCGCTCGACCATAAAGTCGATGAACGTCCTCACGCGCAGCGGTTGCTCGGTTCGATGGCGATAGTAGACGTAGACGGCCTCACGCTGCGTGACATGCCTGACGAGCAGTGGAACAAGTTCGCCACGCCTGATAGGCAAGGCCGCCGAAAAGCTGCCGAGTTGACCGATTGCGAGTCCAGCGAGCACGGCTTGGGTTTCCGCGTCCGTGTCATTGACGCATAAGCTAGCTGCGACGTCGCGATAGACGATCTCGTCACCTATTAGAAACTCCCACGGAGCCTGCTTGCCGGTATTCGCCCGTCGATAGCCGGTGCAACGGTGTCCGTCGAGCTCGTCGATGGTCCGCGGCGCGCCATAACGCTCGATATAGGCAGGCGAGGCGCAGACAATCAACTGGATCGGCAACAGCCGTCTCGCGATTGTGCCGCCCGACGGCGGAGAACCACCGCGAAAGCCCACGTCGGCGCGATCGCTGACGAGGTCGGTGAAGTGATCGTCGAACTGCACATCCAGTTGTACATTCGGATGCAATTCGGCGAATTCCAGGAAATATGGCCATAGCACCGTGCGCCAGAACGCGCTTGGCGCACTCACCCGCAACGGGCCCGCAATCGCCTCTTTCGATCGCCGCGCGTCGTCGAGTGCCGACGACAGTATCGCCAACGCAGGTCTCACACTGTCGAGGAGCCCCTGCCCCTCCTCGGTCAAACTCAACTTGCGTGTGGTTCGGTGGAAAAGCCGAACCCCCAGCTCCTTTTCCAGTTGCATGACCGCGTGGCTCGCGGCCTGCGGCGAGATGCCCTGATCCACGGCGGCCTTGCGCAGGCTTCCCAGCGCCGCGGCCCGGACGAATATCGTGATCGCGCGTACTTCGTTCATGGCCGCCCGAATTAGCAAATAAAAGTTGATTATCAGTCTACCAATCAGCGTCTAGTTTGTGCCAATCGACACTCCTATTATTCGTTCACTTTCACCCGAACCGTAGGAGAAACATCATGACTAACAACACAAACAACGGCTTCAAGCGCGTCTGGTTCATCACCGGCGCGACACGCGGCCTCGGCGCGCTGATCGCCCGGGCGGCCCTGGCTGACGGCAACGCGGTCGTTGCCACTGGCCGCAATGTCGCAGCGATCGCCGAGCGCTTCGGTCACTCGCCGGCACTCCTTCCCGTCGCGCTTGACGTGACCGACGAAGCTCAGGCGAAGGCCGCGGTTCAAGCCGCAGTTGATCGATTCGGCCGGATCGACGTTCTGGTCAACAACGCGGGCTTCGGTTTGCTTGGTGCCATCGAGGAGTCGAGCGACGCCGACGTGCGCCGCATGTACGACACGAACGTATTCGGCTTGCTGAATATCACACGCGCCGTTCTGCCGGTGATGCGCACGCAGCGGGCCGGTCACATCATCAATATGTCGTCGATCGGCGGCTATCGGTCAGTCGCCGGGTTCGGCGCCTATTGTTCGACCAAGTTCGCAGTTGAAGGCTTGACCGAGGCATTGCACGCCGAACTGAAGCCGCTCGGCATTCACGCAACGGTCGTGGAGCCTGGATACTTCCGTACGGACTTTCTCGACGCGTCATCGCTTGTTGTTGCCGGGAACGTGATTGCCGACTATGACGAGACGTCAGGAGCTGTTCGCCGGCTCGCTACCGGCATGAACCACAACCAGCCGGGCAACCCGGAGAAACTCGCGGCCGCCATGGTCGATCTGGTCGACGCACCAACGCCTCCGCTTCGGCTGCCGCTTGGCACCGACACGCTGAAGGCGATCGCTGAGAAGAATGCCTATGTCACGCAGGAAACCGAAACCTGGAAGGCGTTGTCGGCATCGACTGACTTTTCTGAATAAATGCTGACACTATCCGCTTCCCATTTGCGTTGGGGAATGGGAAGCGGATAGGCCGATACGCAATGGGGGTTTGCACCGAAGCCGCCGCCACTAATCCTTCATCATGCGTTGTTACGGTAACCGGGTTGTCCGTGCTAGTCCGTCTGAAAAGAACTTCCACCTCCCCACCCGGAACCTACAGATGAAAACGACTCCCGTCTGCAACGCGACACGCCGCCTGTCATTTCCCCGACCGGCTTCCACGGTAGCGCTGGTGCTCTGCGCCGCCGCCCTCAACGCACATGCCGAACAGTCAGATTTCCGCGGTGAAAGTCGCTTTGAGCCAGACTTACTGGTTGTAAGTCGAAGCGTGTACGACAACCAGTCAAGCAACGTTCAGGTTGGCGCGGTCCTACCGCCGAATTGCGGAGCCACTCAGGGCGGCTGTAGCGCGGCCACTGGCGCGCCGAGCGACGGCACCTATCCGTACGTGTGGAATAACGACGGCTATGACGGCAGCTTCGGCATCACGTCGCGGATCTTTCTCGATCAGCTCACGCCGTCAGGCGAGTGGGTCAGCTCGCTCGAAGTGCCCAACAGTTTGCAGAAAACGCCGCGACGTGACCAACTCGTCACCAGCTTCAGCTCCAAATCTGAACTCGGCCTGCACCTTTCGCTCGACGGCCAGTACCTGACCTTTATGGGCTATGTCGCGCCGGTGAATACGCTGGACGTCTCCAATTCGAACACGCCTGGCGTCGTCGATCCCACTAATCCGGTGGGGCAGAATTTCTATCGGGCAGTCGCACGCGTCGACCGTGATGGGCACTTCCGCATCACCGAGACGAATGCATATAGCGGCAACAACGGCCGTTCGGCGATTCTGAATAACCGCGATGGCGAAGATTTTTTCTACACGGCCGGCAACGCGGGTAACGGTGCCAATCCGCAACCGGCCGGGGTGATCCTCGGCGCCGGCGCACAATTCATCGACGCCACGAAAAAGCATGAGGCGCAGCAGGACCCGGGCGCACCGACGCCGGTCGCCAGCTTTTCGGTCACTGAGCTTGGCAAGCCGGCGGACAAGATCGGCAAGGACGACAACTTCCGGGGCATGACCGTATTCAACAATGTCCTCTACTTCACGAAGGGCAGCGGCAGCAACGGCGTAAACACGGTGTACTTTGTGGATACCACTGGAAACGCCTGCCCGTCTGGCACGGGTGTGCCGGCCGCCAATGCGGCATTGCCCAGCAAGGCGCTTGCTTACGACGCCGCGACGGTCCAAACCAACGGACTGCCAAGCAATATGTGCGTACTGGCCGGCTTCCCGTCGACGCCCAACAAGACCGCGACTACGCTCTCCTATCCGTTTGGCCTCTGGTTCGCCAACGCGACGACGCTCTATGTCGCGGACGAGGGCGATGGCTACACGGGCGGCCCCAATCTTTACACGCATGCGGCTGCGCAGACTGGTGCGGGTCTGCAGAAGTGGGTGTATAACGCCGGTGCGAAAAAGTGGACGCTCGCCTACACCCTGCAGGCGGGTCTGAACCTGGGCCAGCAATACACGGTGTCCGGATACCCGACCGGCTCCAATACGGCAACTGGCCTCCCGTGGGCACCGGCGACGGATGGGCTGCGCAACCTGACCGGCCGCGTCGAACATGACGGCACAGTCACGCTCTGGGCAATGACCTCGACCGTCAGCGGCAACAGTGATGTTGGCGCGGATCCGAACCAGCTGGTTGCAATTCGCGACCTGCTCGCAAATACGAGTGCGACGGGTGCCGCCCGCGAGAAATTCGTCACGTTGCGAAGCGCGGGCTTTGGTGAGGTATTGCGCGGTGTCTCGTTCACGCCGGGTACTGATCAGGACCACCGTTTCTGACGCACTGACAACAGGGTGAAGCCACGCCGCGGCGCATTCAACCGTGCGTGGCTTACCGGCTCACCCGGTTTGCACGACCTGTCAACGCATCAGGCAGCGTGGCCCTTACTCCCCTGTTCGCTGTCGAGATGCGCCATTTGCGCCGCTGCGTAACGTTCACCTGCGGCGGCCCCGTGCGGTACTGCCTGCGCGATCGCTGCCAGATCCTCAGCGCTGAGCTTCACATCAACCGCACCGAGCGCTTCGGCAAGGCGATCGCGCCGGCGCGCGCCAACGAGCGGCACGATATCGCTGCCCTGGGCCGCAACCCATGCAATCGCGATCTGCGCAACCGAAACGCCTTTGGCATCGGCCACCTCGCGCAACGCATCCACCAGCGCGAGATTGTGATCGACGTTGTCCCCCTGAAAGCGCGGACTCATGGCGCGAAAATCGCCTTTCCCCGCGGCATCCTTGCTCCAGTGGCCGCTGATCAAACCGCGGGATAACACGCCGTACGCCGTCACGCCGATCCCGAGTTCGCGGCACGTCGGCAGGATCTCGTCTTCAATGCCACGTGAAATCAGCGAGTACTCGATCTGCAGGTCACTCACCGGGTGCACCGCCGCCGCACGGCGAATGGTCGTCGCGCCCACTTCGGACAAGCCGACGTGCCGCACATAGCCGGCTTTGATCATGTCGGCAATCGCCCCGACCGTGTCTTCGATAGGCACGTTGGGATCGAGCCGCGCAGGGCGGTAGATGTCGATATGATCGACGCCCAGCCGCTGCAGCGAGTAGGCAAGAAAGTTTTTGACCGCCGCGGGACGCGCATCGTAGAGCGACCAGCCACCTGCGGGGTCGCGCATGGCGCCGAATTTCACGCTGATGATCGCCGCGTCTCGGCGTGACGGCGGCGCGCTTTTCAGGGCCTCGCCGATCAGGATTTCGTTGTGGCCGGAGCCGTAAAAATCGCCGGTATCGAGCAAAGTGATGCCGGCTTCGAGCGCGGCGTGGATCGTTGCGATGCTTTCAGCGCGGTCGGACGGACCGTACATGCCCGACATCCCCATGCAGCCAAGACCGATGGCGGAGCTTTGCGGACCCGTCTTACCCAGTTGAAGTTGCTTCATGATGTTCCTCGTTAGGTGCTTGCGCTGAAGTATCGGTCGATTTCCAGCGTGCGATAATCCATCTCAATCCGGATGACCCGTGCGGGAAAGCGAACAATGCAGGAACCCGACCTGTCCGATTTGAAAGCATTCGTCGCCGTCACACGGGCACGCGGGTTCCGCCATGCCGCACTGACGGGCGGCGTGTCAGCCTCATCGCTTAGCGAAGCGGTTCGAAGGCTCGAACAGCAGCTCGGCGTCAGGCTGCTCAACCGCACGACGCGCAGCGTCACGCCAACGGAAGCCGGGCAGCGCCTTTTCGAACGGCTCGCGCCGGCCTTCGGGGAAATCACCATCGCGCTGGATGCGGTGAACCTCTTTCGCGAGAGTCCGACTGGAACACTGAGATTAAACGTTCCGTCGATCGCGGCAAGAGAAATTCTGCCTGCCCTCCTCTCCCGCTTCCTCGCCGCTCATCCGGGTATCACCGTGGACGTCGGCACCAACGACACGTTCATCGATATCCTCGCGGCGGGCTTCGATGCCGGTATCCGCTACGACGAACGCCTCGAGCGCGACATGATCGCCGTGCCGATCGGCCCGCGCGTTCAACATTTCGTCGCGGCGGCCGCGCCGTCCTACCTCGCGGCCCGCGGCATACCGCAACATCCGGGCGAACTATTGAACCACGCGTGTATCGGACACCGCTTCGACAGCGGCGTGCTTGCGACATGGGAATTCAAGCGAGGCGACGACGTCGTGCGGATCGAGCCAAACGGACCGATGATCGCCTCCGTGATCGAACTGGAACGAGGCGCGGCCACCGCGGGACTGGGAATCGTCTACTCGTTCGATGAATTTCTGCGGCCGGCAATAGAGCAAGGCGCGCTCGTACCTGTGCTCGGCGAGTGGTGTCAAACCTTCACTGGACCGTTTCTGTACTACCCGAGCCGGACGCATATGCCGGCTCCGCTCAGGGCGTTCGTCGACTTTATTCTTGCCGCTGAAGACTCAGGTAGTCATCCGTAGGCAGGGACGCCACGGTCAACCGGTATGGGTTACGGCGCGGACCGATATCACGCGATCCACGCCGCGCCGTGCAACGACGGCGCGCTCAGCCCGCTGCGACAACATCGATGCGCAACGCTTCCCCACCGGCCACAATCGCGAGCAGATGGTCGACGTTCGGGTGTGCACCCGGACGGTTGCGCGCGTCAACCGCATGCTCGGCGAACACCTGTCGATGGCGCTGGGGATCCGCTCAAATCTGGCGGCGCCAGGTTGACGGCGGCG